>QHRC01000132.1:9449-15054 GCA_003219995.1 Verrucomicrobiota bacterium | reverse complement strand
ACACCGTTGTAGCCGGAGCATTAGGCAGACTTCACGGGGACTCGACACGCTTTTCAATGACTCGAATTTGCGGCTGTCCTATCGCCCATCCCGGTAAGAGTGCGTCGCGACCTCGCTTGACGTGCACGTTCACTTGCTGCTCTTTCGGCGGACAGAACTCGTCAGCGTGGCAGTGCTCAGCAAGCCATTCTAAGGCGCGATGATCTTTCGCACCGGCACAGCGCGTTTTAAAGCGATCCAGCGCAAGCTTTGATCGAATGACACAGGTGAACACGAACGCACTTGTTATGCGGATGCGTTATGCAAACTGAGACAGCGATAAAGGCGAAGTCGCCTTTTCATAGGCAAAAGTAGCCAGTGGCGACCCTAACGGGATTCGAACCCGTGTTACCGCCGTGAAAGGGCGGTGTCCTGGGCCTCTAGACGATAGGGTCACGAAGCCGGGCAATATCGGAATTGAGCTCCAGTCGCGCAAGGCAAATTGCCTGGCAAGGCTTTTCCCGCGTTGGTCTCTCGCAAAGATAATGCCATACGTGAATCACGTATAGCTTCGATCGCACGATGAAATTTTTGTGCGCGTCGCGGCGAGATCAGCAACGGAACCCGCGGGAGCAGCGCGACCTATACCTTACCCCTTCGGGTTTATGAGCGAGGACCCAACTAAATCAATCAATGCAGCTGTCCGCGCAGTTGCTCCGCGATGGCTATTCAGCACTTCGCGGGCATTTTCCGCCAGCCGTTGACGCAAACCCGCATCGCGCAAAAGATCGACAATCGCCCGCTTTAATTCATCGGCAGAACTGATTTGAAAAGCACCGGCGCGCTCAACCAGCGACCGGGCAAAAGCGGCGAAGTTCTCCATATGCAATCCAAACACAACTGGTTTCCCAGCGACGATTGCCTCCGCTGGATTCTGCCCGCCGCGCGCAGTAAGACTTTTCCCGACGAAAACGACGGTTGCAACCGGATACCAATCTCGCAATTCGCCCGTCGAATCGAGAACCAAACAATCAATCGGAGAATTGACATTCGATGACTGACTTCTCAAGGCAACGCCCAAGCCGAGCTCACGGTAAGCGCGATAAATTTCGCGCGCACGTTCCACATGGCGCGGCGCGATAATCAAGAAAATATTCCCAAATTCCGTGCGTAATTCGCGAAAAATCTTCCCAAGAATCTCTTCTTCGCCGGCGTGCGTGCTGCCGCCGAGAATGATCGGACGGAGAGTGTCGATCTTGCACTGCGTTAAAACTTTTTCCGAAACCGTTTTATCGACATGGATTTCTTCCGGATCGTACTTGATGCTGCCAACGACGCGGATCCGATCTCGAAGAACGCCGATGGCCGTCCAGCGGTCGGCCTCCGCCGCTTCTTGCACGCAAACCAGATCGAGAAGCCGAAACGTTGGCGCTACAAAAAATCGGAACCGCTGAAATCTCTTTTCCGATCGTGGCGATAGCCGGGCGTTAACGAGGACGAGCGGGATCCGGCGCGCGTGGGCGGCGGCAGCGAGATTGGGCCACACCTCCGCTTCGACGAGAATAATCTTGGCCGGTTGAATGGCCGCGAAAGCGCGTTGCATTATCGGCCAGAAATCGAGCGGTGTGTAAAGCACCTCGACCCAGCTTGCAACATTCTTGCTTGCAAACGCGAAGCCGGTTGTCGTCGTAGTGGTCAGAACAAACTGTGCCTCCGGCTCGAGCGCCTTAATCGCTGTCGCGAGTTTGAGCGCAATCATCACCTCGCCCACGCTGACCGCATGCAGCCATGTCGACCTTTGCATGCCAAGTCGCGCGCGAAGTTCGACATCGTAAATCCCGAGGCGCTGTCCGAACTTATACCGGTAATTACCGCGCCGGTACATTTTCACGAGATACCCGGGGAGGAAAAACAGGAGGCCGATTGGCCAAAGCAAATTGTAAATCAGTCGAATCACAACTCGATTGCGGATTGCGAATTGCGGATTGCGGATAGAAAAAGGACTTCCGTAGCGCCGTATGTTTTTCTGCGGACAACACGCCAAAACTTTGTCTCTGGAAGATTTTCGTCCGGCTGTTTCTCCAGAACGAAAATGCCGCCGGATTCGAGCAGGTGCGGCAATGCTTTATTTACCAAAAGCTTCTCGGTAAAGCGCTCGCCGGATTTCGCTTTTTCATAGGGCGGATCGGCGAAAATGACCCCGAATGTTTCGGTCGGAGACGAATGCCGCAGGAATTCAAAAACTTCCTCCGGACGAACGCGACCTTTCAGGTTCGTTTTCGCCAGATTTTTCTCGATGGCCGAAATCGATTGTCGATCTTGCTCGACAAAAAGAACCGAGGCCGCGCCGCGGCTGAGCGCTTCAATGCCGAGAGCGCCACTTCCAGCGAAAAGATCGAGAATTTTCTCGCCAATGATTTTGTCGCCCAAACTGGAGAAGATGGCCGCCTTGACGCGATCCATCGTCGGCCGTACGCCGCGCTTCGGCACTTCGAGTTGGATTCCACCGGCGGAACCCGCGATCACTCTCATGGTGGAGACGGCGTTGCAATCACGGCAGGCAGTGTCGCACTGGGCGCCGCCGCGGGTGTGGGTGCAGGAGTTGGCTGTTCCGGTTGTATCGCCGCTGCATCGGCCGGCTTTTTGCTCTTGGAGCGTTCTGTTTTTTTTCCACCGAAAAAACCGCTCACGAAATCTTTGAGATCGCGTCCGACCATCCTTTCCATCAAGTTCGATTTTGGACGGTCGATGGTTCCGGCCACTTGAAAATCGACCGCGGAATATCCCGCTTCACCGATCGGCCGGAAATTCTCACGAATGGGCTTGAAGAGCTGGGCGCGAATCTTTTCATTGATGGCAAGTTGGGAATCGAGCCGCAATTTCCCACTAAAGGTCACCGTCCCGGCGGCGGAGAGTCGAATGTTTGGCGAACGCAAAATGAGCTCGTCAATGGTTACCAATCCCGGGCTGAGGTGGTACTTGGCCTGCGCCTGCTCGAGATGGAGCTGAGTCAGCTCCTCAATCTGCAAAACCTGGCCCAAGGCAACGAGCAGACTGTATTGCTGCAGTTTTCCATCGCGCAGAAAAATCTGACCAGCACCGGTGAGCGCATCGGGATCGCCCGTTTTCCCTGCGGCTTCGAAGTTTCCTTCGAGTTTACCCTGCACCATGCCTTTTGGGCCGCCGGCGTCGGCAACAATCTGATCGGCTTGGATGTTTTGAAATGTCACACTTACCGTGAACGGAGAGTCTTCCAATTGCGGTTCCATCGCGAAATGACCGTTAATTTCGCCGGCGCCGGCGCGCGCCGAGATCTTCGCAAGATCCAGTGCTTTGGGATCATAACGAAGAGGCGATTGTAACTTCTCAAGGAAAAACCGATCGCGCAGCGATATCTTCGCGATTTTTGCGTCGCCGCGAAGATCTTGGGCGTTGCGCAAGCTTGAATGAAAATCGACTCCTTCGAAAACGGCGATTACGTTTCCATACCGGTCGAGAAACCTGAAACTGCCGCCAGTGACATTGACGCGTCGAACTTCCGGAACAAAACCGATGTTCCCTTTGTCGGCTTTGAGGTTTGTGTTCGTAATGTTCGGCTTGGGCGCGAGCGGCGTTGTGGCCACAGTTTCCGGCGGCGATTCGGAAGCCGTCGCAACTCCGGCTGACGGTGAAGCGGGATGTTTCTCGTCTCGCGAACCGGGCAATCTCCATTTCCCGTCAGCATTTTGTGGCCAGATCACATTTGGAGATAGGAGCGACACTTCTTTGATCACCAGCCGTTTCGAGAAAAGTGAAAGGAAACGAAGGTGAAGATGAAAACTTTTTGCCTCTAAAAAGTCGCTCGAACTTGCGGTCGAGATTTGCGGAATGGTAATACCGGTCAATGTCAATCCGCCCCATGGCGTGACACTAATGCGCCGGATATGGAGCGCAGTGCCAATCCGTTGGCTGAGTTCCTGCTGAATCCTTGCTTGAGTCCCTTGCGATTGCACATACAAGTTCAGCCCAATTACGGTAATCGTAACGAGCGCAAAAAGTGCCCCAATTATGGATAAAGCAATTCGGTGAAAATTTCCCACGCCGAGACGTTACGCAGACCAAGTTTGAAGAAAAGATTAAAGCCCAAGTTTAGGTTCTCGGTTCGTGAATAACATCGTCGTCATTCTCAATCCTGCCGCCCATAGCGAGAAAGCGAGCCGTTGGCGCGGGCGGGTGCAATCGTTGGCGCGCGATTCCATCATATGCGCGACAGCGCAACCGGGCGAAGCGGAAGCATTCGCCCGTCACGCCGCGAGCGAAGGTTTCGAAAAGATCGTGGCGGCAGGCGGCGACGGCACAATCAATGAAGTGGTAAATGGCTTGGCCGGTAGTGCCGCCATGCTTGGCCTGCTGCCAATCGGCACGGTCAATGTTTTCGCGACTGAGCTCGGTTTGCCCTTGCACAATCTCCAATCGTGTTGGGACATCATTCAAAAGGGACATACCCGCCTCGTCGATCTTCCGAGCGCGAATGGAAAACATTTTGTCCAGCTCGCTGGCGTCGGACTCGATGCCCAAGTCGTCAAAGAAACCAGCGCTGCTTTCAAACGCAATTTCGGTCCGCTGAGTTACCTCATCTCCGCCGCTCAAATCGCAACCCGCCCCCCGCCACGACTGTTCATCGAATCGGAGAACACAGCGATTGAAGAAGGCTCTTTTGTTCTTGTCGGAAACGGCCGCCACTATGGCGGACCATTTCCTTTTTTTAAACATGCCGTCATCGATGATGGTTTCCTCGACGTGGTGGCGTTCAAGCGGCTTGGCTATCTGGAGATCATTAAATATCTACAGGATGTCTTTTTCAGTTCGGAAATTCGTCTGCCAGAGGTGGAATATTTTCAAACGCGGCGATTGCGGATAACGAGCGATCAGGATGTGCCGGTCGAACTAGATGGCGAACTAGTTGGCAATTGCCCGGTTGAGTTTCAAATACGCGAGAAAAAGCTGCGCGTTCTCGCGCCCGCGCCCTTGCCCTAGCCGCTTCGCGCGAAGCGCTTTTCTGCTCTCATCCCGCCTCGGCGCAGAATTGAGAATCGACAATCTGAAAGCGTTGCGATACTCTCGCAAAATGCGCCTGTCTGGCCGGAAATCGTCGTCCTACACGCAGCGCTGGACGCAGCGCCAACGCTTCATCTTGTTGACATTGATCAGCGCGAACGTGGCGGTGTTTGTCGCGCACCTGTGCGTCGAACTTTATGAACCGGGTTTCGTGCACGATTATCTTGGTTTAAGCGATCGCGGCGTTCGTGACGCTTATGCCTGGCAGTTTGTTACGGCAATGTTTTTACATAACGGCCCGTGGCATTTGCTCGGAAACATGGTCGTCCTCTATTTTCTCGGGCGCGATCTTGAATCGATTCTCGGACAGCGCCATTTTCTTTACCTTTATCTTGCCGGCGCAGTCGGAGGCGAACTTGGCCATCTTTTCCTGATGCCGTCGGATTCGGTTTTGCTGGCGGCCTCCGGCGGCGTTGCGGCCATCCTTGTCGCGTATGCGACGATCCTGCCGGAGTTGGAGTTGACGACGCGAGTTTTCTTTGTGGTTCCGCTGCGTTTAAAGGCGAAGCATCTTGCCTATGGTGCGACC
>QHRC01000132.1:6671-9443 GCA_003219995.1 Verrucomicrobiota bacterium | reverse complement strand
ATCGTGTTGCTCTGCATCGACCGCGCCCACACCGTCGGCCACAGCGCGTATCTTGGCGGTTGCGCGGCGGGCTGGCTCTACGCACATCTGCTGGGCTTTGGGCGAACGTCGTTTCTTCAGCGTCACTTGCAACAACGGCGGGCGGCGGCCGCACGGTATGAGCGATTGAGCGTCGAGGAGCTGATGAACGAAGAAATCGATCCCTTACTCGAAAAGATTTCGGTCCACGGTCTCATCAGTTTGACGAGAAAAGAGCGACGCAACCTTTGTAAAGCGCGGGAGAAAATTCTGCAGAAAACCCGAGCGACATAACGGCGATTGGTCCCGGTTGCAGTTGAATCTGACAACTGGTCTTGCGGCTAGATTCGCGGCATGTTCCGCGTAATGGATCGTAGTGATCGCTGGATTCAGGAAAAGGCGGCCGCTTCCCTAAACCCGTCGCAGGTAGAAACCGCCCTCTGCCGGCTTATCGAAACCTGGCCAGTAACAGCGCCGCCGATTATCGATCTAGTCGAACAATTTCCACTGGGCGAAGCCGTTCTCCTTCATCTCCTGGCGCTCTCAAGCATTTGCGTAACGAGATTGATGCGACAGCCCGAGATCCTCATCTGGCTCGCACGGCCCGCAGTCTGTCTGGCGCCGCGCAGTTACCCACAGATGGCCGGCGACCTGCGCACGCTCGCCGGCGATTCAATCGCCTTCGAAAATTTCCGAGCTCTGCGTTTGTGGAAAAGTCGCGAGATGCTACGAATCGCCCTTCGCGAACTCGCTAACATCGCGCCGCTCGAGGAAACAACGGGCGAGCTTTCGCAAATCGCCGAGATTTGCATCCGGCGCGTCTTCGAACATTACAACGCGGAATTCCGGCAGCGTCATGGTTCTCCCAACACGGAATTTACTATTCTCGCTCTCGGTAAACTCGGTGGGGCCGAGCTCAACCACAGCTCCGATGTCGATCTTATTTTTCTTTACGGTGATGAAGGCCAGCTCTCGCCGCGCGTTTCCTATCACGAGTTCTTCAATCGCCTGGCCGAAAAATTTTTGGAAGCTTTTTCGACCCCCAACCCGCAAGGTTCACTTTTTCGTGTCGATGTTCGGCTGCGCCCGGAAGGCTCGGCCGGGCCACTGGCGCGATCGCTTGAAAGTATGGAGCACTATTATGGCGGTTTCGGGGAAACCTGGGAGCGTCTGGCGTTGATCAAAGCTCGCGCGGTCGGCGGCAGTCGCGAACTCGCTTACGAATTCTTGCAGCAACATCAACCTTTCATTTACCCGAAAAGCCCCACACCTGATCTTCTTGAAGAGATCGCCAATATCAAACGACGGATCGAACGCGATGTTGTCGGACAAGAGAATCTGGGACGTGACGTCAAACTCGGTCGCGGCGGGATCCGCGAAATCGAGTTCGTTGTCCAGACGCTTCAATTTATTCACGGGGCGCGGCACACGTTCTTGCAGGAACCAAGCACATTGAAGGCGCTCCGGGGTCTCGCCCAACTCGAACTGATTCCGCCCAATGAAATTGTCGATCTTGACCGCGCGTATCGCTTCCTCCGCCGCACCGAGCATCGTTTGCAGATCGAAGCTGAGCAACAAACCCACACCATTCCCGCAACGCCGGAACACTTGCGACGACTCGCGCTCAGTCTCGGATTTGGCTCAAGCGAGGAATTCACAGCTGCGCTCGAGCGGGAAATGTTCGCAGTGCGCGCGGTTTTTCGCCGTCTCATCGCCGAAGCTTCATCAATCAGACGCCGAGAAGGCTATGATCGGACTGGGTCATGGGCCAAGCGGCGGGCACGTCTCTCCCCGGACCCGGCAGGCTTTCCGTAAGCTGCGGCCTCTCCTCCTCGCTCAACTCGCAAAGACGGCCGACCCGGACGCGACCCTCAATCAATTTGCTCGATTCGTCGAAGGTTACGGACTGCGGAGTACGCTTTTCGAGTTGTTGGTAACAAATCCGAAACTGCTCGAGCTGCTCGTCAAAACTTTTAATGCAAGCCGGTTCGCGAGCGATTTACTCGTGCGTCACGCGCAACTTCTGGAGGACGTCACCCGTGACGAAGAGCTCGACCGTTCCATTGACATGTGCGGTCACCTCGAACAACTCAGATCGCTCGGGAAAAAAGAGACAGCCCTTGACGGACTACGTGCTTATCGTCAGGCCCAACTGTTCCGAATTCTTTTACGCGACGTTCTCGGGTTGGCCGATTTCACGACGATGTGCCGGGAACAATCGGCGCTGGCCGAAGCCTGTTTGGTTTGTGTGAATGACATTTTTCGCGGCGATCAGCTCACGATCATCGCACTGGGAAAATTTGGCGGACGCGAAATCGCTTACGGGGCCGACCTCGATGTTCTCTTTGTCGGAGATGAAAGTCGTGACGCGCAAAAACTTTTGTCGGTGATGGCCCAACCTAGTGCGGAAGGAAATCTTTCCCGCGTTGATGCCCGGTTGCGACCGGAGGGAGAAAAGGGGCCGCTCGTTTGTTCGCTTGCGACTTACCAGCGCTATTATGCCGCGCGAGCGCATTTATGGGAGCTGCAAGCGTTGACTCGCGCGCGTCCGGTCACCGGACCGCTCCAGAACGAATTCATGGCGATCGCCCAGAACGCCTGGCACAAGGCCAGCCAACATGTCGATCTTTACGTGAAAATCGACAACATGCTCGAGCGAATCCGGCGCGAGCGGAGCAGGGGATCAGAGTTTCTCGATTTCAAAACAGGCAGCGGTGGAATTATCGAAGCCGAATTTCTGGTTCAGGCGCTACA
>QHRC01000132.1:1716-6616 GCA_003219995.1 Verrucomicrobiota bacterium | reverse complement strand
GCTTATGAATTTCTCCGCAGCTGTGAATCTGTTTTGCGACGTTACGAGAACAAGAGTGTTTCCGCTTTGCCGGCCAATCAAATCGAGCAAGGCAGGTTTGTCCATCGCTTGGGTTTTAAAAATGTCGAGGCATTCACGGAAAAATATCATGCTGCACGATCGTCGATACATGAGATCTACGATGGCCGAATCACACATCCGACGGTCTAAAAACGATTGAGCAATGTCAGAATTTCGTGAAGAACGAAGAAACTGACGAGCAGCCCAGCACAAACGATCAGGAATAAAAGCGCCAGGACAGCACAGACGAAGACCCAGTCGCTCTTCCGCGCACGTTTCGGCGTCGCGATATGACGCTGAAGCAGTTCGTAATTGCGCGCGTTTGATTTGAACCAGAACGAAAACGCGTCACCAATGCCGGGAACAATTCCAACCACACCGCAATACGCGCAAGAACGATCTTGGGCAATCGACACCGCGCTGCGTAGACCAGCGCAAACGTGGAAATAATTGCTGAAGCAGTATCACCCAATCCGGGAAGCAGCCCGATAATCGGGTCGAGACCGAAACGGAATTTCGTTCCGGGCAATCGCAGAAATTCGTCCATAATGAGGGCGAGCCACTTGAACAGCGGCTCGAGCGAGTTGCGTCGTTGTCGATCTTCCGGTGGAAGAATTTCCCACTCCACTTCGACGTGATCTTTCATCGCGGCTTTCGCGCAGTTACAATCAGCGTTCGCCCGAGCAAGACTTGCCTTGAATTTATTGCACGCACGGCCCAATCATTTTGAGGCGTGATCGTGCGATACTTTTTGAGCTCGCGCCGGTAATTGTATCGCCCCGCGATGTAAATTGGCAGGTAGAGAAGAAAGAATGAAAAAAGCGAGCGCCGCTGGTAACGATCGACGTTAAGTCTAATATCAACAAAATTTGCCTCGAGAAGAGCGTGAACGAGATACAACAACCCGACCGGGTTGATATGTCCGCGAGGACTATGAACGTCGCGTTCGCCGACAGCGAGCGGTCCAAAAAGGTTCGGAAAACCACAGGTGAGATAGTGTAGGCGCGATCTCAGGTTGAGGACGTTGGGCGTCGAGAGGATTACAAAACCGCCTGGCTTAAGGACCCGATGGATCTCGCGAATCGTCTCCCTATAATGTTCCAAATGCTCAATCGTTTCCGCGCAGGTAACGAGCATGAAGCGATCATTGGAATAAGGAAGAGAGTCGTGGTTTAGATCGACAGTTTGCACCGGCTGATTGGGAAGCTTCATCAATGTGTCGGTGTAATCGCAGGCAAAAGAACCGACCGGATAGCGGGCCGCGATCAACTTGAGCAACTCACCCGAACCACTGCCGACATCAAGATGATCGCCGGTCACTCCTTCGGGGGCAGCGACTTCAATCGCGCGGAGGATGGCGCGGTGAATCGTCGGAGTGCTCAGCTCTGAGATCAGACCCGATTTTCGCCTGCCCAATATTTTTTTTATGATCCAGCGGAGTCGCATCGAGACAGCCGAACTGACCAGTCAGAACTTACGCCAGAAGAACAGGCAAACCGCACGAGCCCTTCCGGCCATCCAAGCTTTACGAAGCGCCCCGAACAAAACGAGGTCAGCCTGGGATTTCCTTCAACATCTGGGTGTTCGTTGGAAACTTTTTCACGAACATCAACAGGCGTTGGATCGCTTCCTCCGGCTTGTGGCCGGCGAGGCCGCGGCGGATCAAATTGATTTTCTCCAGTTCCCAGGGTTGTAGCAACAGCTCTTCGCGGCGTGTTCCAGAGAGGAAAATATCGATCGCCGGATAAATACGCTGATCGCTGATTTTGCGGTCGAGCACCATTTCCATGTTCCCGGTACCTTTGAACTCCTGAAAGATCAGCTCATCCATGCGGCTACCGGTTTCGATCAGAGCTGTGGCAACAATGGTAAGCGAGCCGGCCTCCTCCGTATTGCGCGCCGCCGCGAAAATTTTTCTGGGAATTTCCATGGCGCGAGCATCGATACCGCCACTCATGGTCCGTCCGCCGCCGGCCATCGCGTTATTAAAGGCGCGGGCCGTTCTTGTAAGCAGGATGAAAACATGAGTTCCTGCTTCAACCAGCCGCTTGGCCCGTTCAATGGCGAGTTGCGCAATGCGCGTGTGGCTCTTGATGTCGCTGTCATTCGAGCTCGCCATTAATTCCGCCTTTGGATGCGAGCGTCGGAAATCGGTAACTTCTTCCGGGCGTTCATCGACAAGCAAAATGATGACATGCATCTCCTTGTGATTCTTCGTGACGGCTTCAGCGATATGATGGAGCAGCGTCGTTTTACCCGTGCGCGGAGGCGCGACGATCAAGCCGCGCTGGCCCATGCCAAGCGGCGTCATCAAATCCATGATCCGGGTCGTATACCGGTCCGGCACGGTCTCGAGCTTGATCCGTTTATTGGGGTTGATGGTCGTAAGTTCCTCGAACGGCCGCAGGCCCTGATATTTGGCGGGCTCTCCTCCATTGATCGTGAGCAGTTTCGTCAATTGCGGACCGCGATTGCCGCGCCGCGTCTCGCCATAAATCCACATGCCGTCACGCAAGCCGAAGCGCCGGACAATTTCCGGCGTGACGAAAATATCCTGCGGTGTTTGCACAAAGTTGCGTTTCGGGTCTCGCAGAAAACCGAAACCCTTGCCGGAAATTTCGATGATGCCTTCGCCGAACTCCGGCTCTCGCGAGATTTGTTCGCCGATTTCGACCGCGCCCTCTTCAGCTGGTCGATCTAATGTTTCAACACCAGGATTTTCTCCAGTAGGATCGACAGCGCCAGGCGATGAATTTGATGATTCGGGATGTGACTGATTGAAACTCTCATT
The DNA here is from genome assembly GCA_003219995.1 of Verrucomicrobiota bacterium. Classification (GTDB taxonomy): domain Bacteria; phylum Verrucomicrobiota; class Verrucomicrobiia; order Chthoniobacterales; family UBA10450; genus UBA10450. Next base: position 3,765 of record QHRC01000132.1, on the reverse strand, counting down.
GCGCTCGCCGCGATCGTAATAACGCCGCCGCGGATAACGGCGGCGCGGCCGACGCGGCCGCTGACCAGGCATCGTAGGTTCAGTTGACACCGGTGGAGGGTGGTTCTCGTTTTCTTGGTCCATAACTAAAAGAATCTTGTCGCTGCGAGCAGCGCGCCGCGTCGTCTCCTGCGGCAGTTAAATTTTTCAGGCCGGCAATCTGGCCAGTAGTTCGTCGGGAATATCTAGGTTTGAATAGACGTTTTGCACGTCGTCGTCGTCTTCGAGGTCGTCACATAATCGCAGCACCTGTCGCGCCACGGTTTCGTCGGCAACCGGAACAGTCGTATCGGGAATGAACGTAAACTTTTGCCCATCGGTCGTAACACCCGCTTGTTTGAGCGCCTCAGCTACGGCATAGAGCTGATCGTGGGAAGTGGTAATAAGATACTGGTCTTCCTCGGTTGTCAACTCCTCCGCTCCGGCGTTCAAAGCAAGTTCAAAAATGCGCTCCTCATCGATAGAATCGCGCCGGACAATGATCTGGCCCTTCTTGTGAAACATGTATGAAACGCTACCGCTCGAACCAAGATTGCCACTGTTCTTACTGAAGATGCTGCGAATCTCGGCCGCCGTGCGATTTTTATTGTCCGTCGCGGCTTCGACGATCACCGCTACTCCGCCCGGTCCGTAGCCTTCATAGACGATCTCGTCGAAATGCGCCGCTTCATTGCCTTCACTGGTCCCTCGTTTGATGGCACGATCGATGTTGTCATTAGGCATACTTTGGGCACGCGCGGTCTGGACCGCGCTCCGCAAGCGAGGGTTGCCATTTGGATCGCCACCGCCGCTCTTGGCCGCAATACTGATTTCCTTCGACAATTTGCTAAAAATCTTGCCGCGTTTGGCGTCAATCGCGCCTTTGAAACGTTTGACCTTCGACCATTTGCTATGTCCCGACATAAATGTGCGGATTTGTAAATCTTGAGCTGAAAAATCTTGCCTGACTAAAACTGCAAATTCGGAGAGCAGACCTCGCGAGAGAATGGCTGGCGAGGAGAGAAACTAACGGGCGATACTCAATCGCAACCCAAGCGACTTGTCAATCGGCTGAAAATGCGATGGGCGATCCTCACCGAATACCGGTGTCAATATCCATATCGACTCGGACGGTTTGATTCGAGACAACAGCGAACGGCTGAGGCTTTGCGCGGAGATGACTAGGTCGTTGCACATCGAGCATGTACTCGCCCGGCGGTAACGTAAGGCGATAATTTCCATCCTTGTCTGCAATAACCCGTGTGACTTCCTTTTGTCCATCTCGACTTCGGATGATCAGTGGGTATTCGGCATAATCTCCAGCCACGAGTTTCGTCGGCAAGTTTCCATCGGCAAGCTCAACTTCCTTGAGCGAAAAAATCTTTAAATGTCCTTCCAGAAAACCACTGGACTCGGCGTCGCTCGAGAAGGCGTCGCTGAAGAGCGCGATCAAGCTGCAGACGGCAATCACGACATGCTTGAAGGACAATGACATTATGCCAAAAAAAATGGGCGGGATAGATTTTAACCTATCCCGCCCAAATTACGAAACCGACTTTACGGCAGAGCCAAAGACCAGGCGCTGCGGCCATGTGTGGCGGCGTAGAGGAGACGCGCGCCCGGCACAATCGTCAGGCCAGGGACTTCAACCATTGGCAGGCCGGTGCCGGCCATCGCCCACGACGTCGCCGCGTTCGGAAGTTGCATGACGGTGAAGTCAGACCCTGCATAGAGGTCGCCGGTCACATCGTCTCGAACGAGAGAGGTAATCGGGAAGTCCGGCAGGTTGTAGCTCACATCCGTCCAAGTCGCTGGGCCCGTGCCAGTCCAGCTCACCTCAAACACATGTCCAGGTGTCGTCGGTGTGTTAACGTTGTAGCCGTTGTACGATATCCATGCGTGATGCGAATTCGTTGGATCAACATAGATGGCGCTAACAGCCCGACCGGGGTCGTTCGTATGCGCTCCGCTCGGATCGAGGCGGTTCCATACCACTGACGAAGCCGGATCGTTCCCGTTGTCAGTGATAAA
>QHRC01000132.1:0-1687 GCA_003219995.1 Verrucomicrobiota bacterium | reverse complement strand
AAGCTCGCTGCAGCCAAGCAACTGCACCGCCAGCGCGGTCGCCCCATGCACCCGAAGTCAACTGAGTCGAGGGGACGCCGTTTCCGATGATGGCGAAATCACCGCAACCTGCTTGGCCGGCGAACGTTGTGAACTCAGGACAATTGGCTTCCAGGTAAGCCTGGTTGCCGCCCCAGTCTTGTGTTCGCCAAACGCTGAACGATCCTTGGAAGATTGAGCCAGCCATACTTGGGCTCGGATCAGCAATGATGGGCGGGTAAAAGTACGCGCCTTCGGGGCTATTGAAGATATTCGCCGAGATGATGACCCACTTCGATGGGTCGCCATTTTGGAAGTTCGCATCGTTGGCTTGCCCGGTGAACGTGTTCAAGCGCAGCGCCGAGTTAGTCGCGCTGAACCCTGACTGACCGCCATCGCCGTAGATAATCTGTGGCCAAGTCGTTGAACCGGTGGTCTCGAACGTCCCGTTGTCCTGCGTGCCGCCCTGCAGGTGTTTCGGATTATCCGCCGCAACGGAAACACTTTGGAACTGCAAAGTCGAGAGACCATCGTTCAAACTATACAAATGCGATGGCACCGCCGAGAGAAGTCCTTGGCAAAAGGTCAAATCGGCTCCGGTCAAACCGCGTGCCGCGCACTGCGACGAAATATTGCTCAAGGTGCCGGTTGAGCGCATTAAGCCGCCGTCGGAACCGTCGAAGAACTGTGCCGGATTCGTCGGATTAACTACGAGCGCGTGCTGGTCGGGATGGATCCCATTCGGCGAAACGCTGTTAGGCTGGCAACAGGATCCCTTCGGTGTTTTGTTGGTCGTCGCATCCCAGGTCTGGTCTGCCCACGTAGCGCCCGCATCGGTCGAGTAAAGGACACCGCGACCGTTATCCCTCCGGGCATAGTTGTCGTAGTCGAAGCTCCCGCCGACATAAACCGTGTCAGGATAGCCCCGCGGCGTGACGACCAAATTGTCGTACCAACACTGCCCTGTGCAGTAGTCCTCGACTTGTGGTGTTGTCATGTCTGTAAAAACGGCAGCACCTGATGCATCATCGGTCCGGAAGAAGTGCGCATCATTAGCCGCAGTTCTGCTCTGATTGCCGATTCCGACATACATCCGCGTATTTCCGTTGGTCAGCGTCGTAACGTCAAACTCGGCCCGGTCCGTACTAAGGCCAGCGTTTCGGGGCGCTATTATTTGGGTCCATGTCGCGCCGTTATCTACCGAGCGCCAGACCCCCCTCGAGAACTCGTTAACATAAATAACTCCGGCATGCGTGGGATCGACTTTGACCGTGGTCGAACCGCGAGCAGTAGCCACAGCGACGATCGGCCGAATGAGCGTGAAGGTGGCACCAGTCTGCCGATAGAGACCGCGGGTAGCGAGTGGATGTCCAGTCGCCCCGCTTGACGAAGCACCGCTAGTAACTGAGCTAACGCCTCGGACGGCACTCGCGATCGGGACGAGCAAGTTGCCCGCGTTGTCGAAGGCCATCTGGCCGATCGCGCGTTGAAAGAAGATGTCGCTGCCGGGCACGAGCGCCCAGCTGTTGCCGCCGTCGGTGGATTTGTAGATGCCGACGCCGGCTTCTGAGTCGCCGGACGCATTCGGTTCACCTGTGCCAGCGTAAATCGTGTTGCCGGTCGGATCACTTGGATCAAGAAGGAGCGAACCGATTGCGTTCGTGCCGAA
>QHRC01000131.1 GCA_003219995.1 Verrucomicrobiota bacterium | reverse complement strand
GATTGCGCTTTTTGTCGGTGACTTGTTAGGCGGGCCGTCACAAATTCGCCGCTTCGGGTTGGACGGCAAAGGCGAAGTGCTTATTCCAATTCCAAAAATATCCACCATATCGGAGATGGAATCGCTCGAAGATAACTCTTTGCTGTTTCGCGATGTCAGTTTTACGGAACCGGCGGCATGGTTTCGCGTCACCGGAAATGGTGCGCCGCAAAAGACAGCGCTAGTCAATACATCCCCCGTCTCATTTGCCGATATCGAAGTGACCCGCGAATTCGCTCCTTCGAAAGACGGCACCAAAGTCCCGCTTAACATCATCCGCAAAAAAGGAACAAAGCTCGACGGCAGCAATCCAACTCTGCTTTACGGCTACGGGGGTTACGGCATCAGCATGCAGCCGAATTTCGAGTTTACACGCCGGCTCTGGTTCGATCGCGGCGGGGTTTACGTGGTAGCGAATATTCGCGGCGGCGGCGAATTCGGCGAGGAATGGCATAAGGCCGGCAATCTCACCAAGAAGCAAAACGGGTTCGACGATTTCGCGGCCGCGGCCCAATACCTGATCGACCACAAATGGACGCGGCCTGACAAGTTGTCGATCTTGGGCGGCAGCAACGGCGGCCTGCTCATGGGCGCAATGATCACGCAGCACCCTGATTTATTTCGCGCGATCGTCTCGGCGGTCGGCATTTACGACATGTTACGGGTGGAACTCGCGCCCAACGGAGCATTTAACGTCACCGAATTCGGTACGGTGAAAGATCCCCAGCAATTCAAGGCGCTCTACGCTTACTCGCCGTATCATCACGTTGTCGATGGAACGAGGTATCCCTCTATCTTGTTCATGACGGGCGCGAACGATGGGCGGGTGGCGCCGTATCATTCGCGCAAAATGGCCGCGCGGCTTGATGAAGCAAACAAATCGCCCAATCCGATTTTGTTGCGCACAAGCTCAAGTGCGGGTCACGGCATCGGCACAGCGCTGAGCGAGCGGATCAAGCAACTGGCCGATCAGTATTCATTTCTCTTCACGCAATTGGACATGCGCGAAAAGCGGTAGCCCGGCTCACAGCTCGACATCGGGCCGAACGAAAATTCTTGCCCGTAGGTGAAAGCCGCCCGAAATTTCTCGTCCTATGGCAACGAATCCAACGCAATATGCGCATCCCGAGGCGCTGGTGGAAACCGATTGGCTCGAGAAACATCTCAAGGACGAGGGCATCCGGATCATCGAATCGAACGAAGATGTTCTGCTTTACGACACCGGCCATATTCCTGGCGCGGTGCACATCGATTGGCGCGCCGACCTGCAAGACCCGGTGATTCGCGATTACATTACGCCGGAAAAATTTGCAGAGCTTTGCAGCAAGAACGGCATCACGCCGGACACAACCTGCATTTTCTACGGCGACAAAGCGAACTGGTGGGCGTGTTACGCGCTCTGGGCATTCCGCTTGTTCGGACACGAGAAAGTGAAAATTTTAAATGGCGGCCGCGACAAATGGAAGGCGGAGGAGCGTCCGATGACAAAGGAAAGATCGAGCTATCCCCGGGCCAATTATCCGGTGCCGAGAAAACGGTTCGATAAGGAAATCCGTGCATTTGCCGATGAAGCGCTCGCGCAAAGCAAGGCAAAGCAACCATTGATCGATGTGCGTTCGCCTGGCGAATACAAAGGTGAGATCACCCATATGCCGGAATATCCGCAGGAAGGTGTGCTGCGTGGCGGCCACATTCCCGGCGCGAAAAGCATGCCGTGGAAAACAGCGACCAATGAAGACAACACGTTTAAATCGGCACCCGACCTTGCGAAAATTTATTTCGATCAATGCGGCGTGAAGCCCGGCACTGACACTGTCGTGTATTGTCGCATTGGCGAACGGTCGAGTCACACCTGGTTCGTGCTCACCTATCTGCTCGGCCTCGATAACGTGCGCAATTACGACGGGTCATGGACCGAATGGGGCAATAAAGTCGGCGCGCCGATCGAGAAGGGCGCGTGATTTTTGCAGCGGCGGTCTATGACCGTCGAATCAATCCCGGCTCTCATAGAGCGCCGCTACAGTTTTAAATCCGCGTAATCGCGGTAGACTCTTACTTGTCGATGTATCCGACCAAACTAAACAAGATCATCCGTCTCTTCGAGACCCTGCCGGAAGATGAGCGGCGCGAGACGATTGTCTCTTACGCGGAGAACGCGAAGAAGCAGGAGCCGCGCAAAAACGAGCAGTTCGATCTTGTCGATGTCCGGAAGGATGAGGAATGCATGGACACGGTCGGCGTTTATTTGCACGTCGATGAAAACGGCAAAGCGCATATTCGCATGACGCTCGGGCCGGAAGTGCAAACGCTCACCCGGGCGATGGCGGCGATCCTTTGCAAAGGCCTCGAAGGCTGCACGCCGCAGCAGATTCTCGATCTCCCGAGCGATTTCGTCACGCGCATTGTCGGCGCCGAGCTCGTGCGCATCCGCAGCCAGACGATTTACTACGTGCTCACGCGGATCAAGGGGATCTGCAAGGTCTATCTCGATCGACAACGGATGGCGAAGGTGGCGTAGCGTGTCCCGCTCGCTAGCTCTTTGTCATTCCGAGCCGCGCAGACGGCGAGGAACCTCGCAATCGAAGTTTTGATCACGCAGCTTTCCGAGCGTGAATTTCTAAGCCTGTGCGGGCTCCTTCGCTTCGCTCAGGATGACAGCATAAGAGTTCGCGCGTGAAGTTCTGCTTATTTCGCTTATTCTCGCCGGCGCAAGATGCCGCGGAATAACGAGCTCAAAAAAATTTTGCTCATTGGCTCCGGTCCGATCGTGATCGGGCAGGGCTGCGAATTTGATTATTCCGGGGTGCAAGCGTGCAAGGCATTGCGCGAGGAAGGTTATCAGGTCGTCCTGGTCAACTCGAACCCGGCCACGATCATGACCGATCCAGAGTTTGCCGATCGCACCTACGTCGAGCCGATCACGGCGGAAGTAATCGAAGCGATCATCGAGCGCGAAAAACCCGACGCGCTTCTTCCAACCATGGGCGGGCAAACCGCGCTCAACGTCGCGATGGAACTCTATCGGAATGGGGCGCTCGCGCGGCACGGCGTGAAGTTGATCGGAGCAAACGCGCAAGCAATCGCGAAAGGCGAAGATCGACAATTGTTCAAGGAAGCGATGCTGCGCATTGGTCTCGATCTTCCGCGGTCTGGGGTTGCGCGTTCGCTGGCCGATGCAAACCGCGTCGCTGATGAAATCGGGACGTTCCCCCTCGTCATTCGACCGGCTTTCAGTCTTGGCGGCATGGGCGGAGGCATTGCTTACAATCGCGACGAGCTGTGCGAAATCGCGGACCGCGGCCTCAATCTTTCGCCGGTCACCGAGGTCCTGATCGAGGAGTCGCTCGTCGGTTGGAAGGAATTCGAGATGGAAGTGATGCGCGATCACGCGGACAACTGCGTGGTTGTTTGCTCGATCGAGAACTTCGATCCGATGGGCGTGCACACCGGCGACTCCATCACCGTCGCGCCGGTCCAGACGTTAACGGATAAGGAATATCAAATGATGCGCGATGCAGCTTTCGCGGTCATTCGCGAGATCGGCGTCGAGACCGGCGGATCGAACATCCAGTTTGCTGTCGATCCAAACAACGGGCGGATGGTCGTGATCGAGATGAATCCGCGCGTCTCGCGCTCGAGCGCGCTTGCCTCAAAGGCAACCGGATTTCCGATCGCCAAGATCGCGGCGAAACTCGCGGTCGGTTATGCCCTCGACGAAATCAGAAATGATATTACGCGCGAAACTCCGGCATGCTTTGAACCGACGATCGATTACTGCGTCGTCAAAGTGCCGCGGTTTACGTTTGAAAAATTTCCACAGGCCGACGCGACACTGACGACGCAAATGAAAAGCGTGGGCGAAGCGATGGCGATCGGCCGCACGTTTAAAGAAGCACTGCAAAAAGCGCTGCGGTCGCTCGAGATCAAGCGTTTCGGGCTTTGCGGTGATGGCGCAGATAAAGATGTCGACCTTGAAACATTGCGGCTGAAACTCTCGATTCCGAACGCGGACCGAATTTTCTATCTCGCGCAAGCATTTCAAAAGGGCGCCTCGATTGATGAAGTCTTTGAGTTAACGAAGATCGACAGATGGTTTTTGCGAAATATTCGTCAGATTGTCGACGAAGCGGGAGTTCTGGGTAGCGCGCGCGTCTCGCGCGCGGCGCCGGATGTCTCGTCCGGCGCAACATATTCCAAGCGAAGACTACCCCATTTCGAGCGCCCGTGGGCAAAATACGCGATTACTTTCGCTACGTTGAATCGGCACACTCTATCACCGACTGCACGGTCGATTGTACTTAATGCGATCATACATTTTCATGAACAGCGGTATGAACTCTACGCGGCATGTGTGATGCCCGATCACGTACATCTGTTGTTTGAGCCCGCTATCAAAACCGATGGCTCGAAAGGCAAGCCGATTTTCTGGCCGTTGGGCGAGCTGATCGGGTCAATAAAGTCGTCGTTTCGGGCTTTGCGGTGATGGCGCAGATAAAGATGTCGACCTTGAAACATTGCGGCTGAAACTCTCGATTCCGAACGCGGACCGAATTTTCTATCTCGCGCAAGCATTTCAAAAGGGCGCCTCGATTGATGAAGTCTTTGAGTTAACGAAGATCGACAGATGGTTTTTGCGAAATATTCGTCAGATTGTCGACGAAGTGAAATCTCTGGGTAGCGCGAGCGTCTCGCGCGTCCGTACAAAGAAGCTCGGCTTTTCAGATCGACAGCTCGCTGTGGCAAACGGTGTGTCCGAAAACGAGATCCGGACCGATCGAAAATCAAGGGGTGTTCTTCCCACTTATCGTTTGGTCGATACGTGCGCGGCCGAATTCGAAGCGTATACGCCATACTATTATTCGACTTACGGCGACGAAAACGAGCGGCGCGAGAGCGGCAAACGCAAGGTCATGATCCTCGGCGGTGGCCCAAACCGGATCGGCCAGGGAATCGAGTTCGATTATTGCTGCGTCCACGCGGCGTTTGCGCTGCGCGAGCTCGGATTTGAAACGATCATGGTAAATTCAAACCCGGAAACGGTTTCAACCGATTACGACACGAGCGATAAACTCTATTTTGAACCGCTCACGCTCGAGGACGTGCTCAATATTTACGATCAGGAAAAACCTGAAGGGGTTTTCGTGCAGTTCGGCGGGCAAACGCCCCTTAACCTTGCCGATGGATTGAAAGCCGCCGGCGTTCCCATTCTTGGCACTCAACCGGAGAGCATCGAGACCGCGGAAGACCGGCAATTATTCGCGAGCATGCTCGACAAGCTCGCCTTGCGTCAGACGCCAAGCGGTTCGGCGGTTGACGAGGAGCAAGCGGCGGCGATCGCAAAAAAAATCGGCTATCCGGTCTTATTACGGCCTTCCTTCGTCCTTGGCGGCCGTGCCATGGAGCTGGTTTATCACGAGGAAGATCTTCGCCGATACATGCAGAGCGCGATCGAAGTAAGCCCGGATCGACCTGTCCTGGTGGATCGTTTTCTCGAAGACGCAATCGAAGTCGATGTCGATTGCATCTGCGACGGCGAGGCGACTGTGATCGGGGCGATCATGGAGCATATCGAGCAAGCCGGCATTCATAGCGGCGACAGTGCCTGCGTGATTCCGACTTTTTCCTTGTCGAAGAAAGTCCTGGATGAAATTTCGGCGGCGACCAGGGCGATGACGCGCGAATTGAACGTGCGCGGCTTGATGAATGTGCAATTCGCGGTCAAAGGCGAGGATGTTTACGTCCTCGAAGTGAACCCACGCGCCTCGCGTACCGTGCCGTTTGTGAGCAAAGCTATCGGTGTGCCCCTGGCCAAGCTTGCCGCCAAAGTGATGACAGGAAAAACTTTGCGCGAGCTCGGATTCACGAAAGAAATTGTGCCGAAACATTTCTCGGTAAAGGAAGCCGTCTTTCCGTTCTTACGTTATCAAGGGATCGACATCGCGCTCGGCCCGGAAATGAAATCGACCGGCGAAGTGATGGGCATGGATGTCGATCTTGGCCTGGCTTACGCGAAATCGCAGATGGCCGCTCCGCCGCCGCTGCCGAAGAAAGGCAACGTTTTCATCAGCGTGAAAGACAGCGACAAGGATTCGCTCATTCCGGTTGCGCGCGAGTTTGTGAAGCTCGGCTTCGGCATCATCGCGACAAGCGGGACAGCGGCGGCCCTGACGAAAGCAAAGATTAAAGTGAAAAAAGTTTTTAAATTACGCGAGGGCCGGCCCAATGTTCTCGACCGCGTGAAGAACGGCGATATCAATTTCATCATTAACACGCCGAGCGGCAAGATTCCGCGCCAGGACGAAGTGTCGATCCGCAATGCATCTCTGGCCCAAAAAATCCCGATCATGACGACGGTGCGCGCGGCCCAAGCGAGCGCGAATGGCATTCGCTCTTTACAGAAAAGCAAAGTCCGCGTACGCAGCCTTCAGGAATATCACGCGGAAGGATCGAAGCAGACGTCCAACGTTTAATAAGCTGTATTTTTTGTCATTCCGAGCGGAGTCGAGGAATCTCGTATTGTTAAAAGCAAGAGATGTCTCGACCCATTCGACTTCGCTCACGGCAGGCTTTCGCTCGACATGACAAAGGCACCGTGACAGGAGAGGCGGTTTGTGCCACTTGTCAGGATGAAATTGTCGATCTTAGCAGCGGCGTTATTGAGCACAGCGGTTTTTGCTGCTGAAGAAAAGAAAGAGCAGAAGACATCCGTGAACACATCAAACGAAGTCGCGGTAATTAAAACCAGCGAAGGCGAAATGTTAGTGCAGTTTTGGACCGATGCCGCACCGAACACGATCGACAATTTCAAAAAGCTGGCGCGTTCCGGATTTTACGACGGCACAATCTTTCACCGGATCGTGAAGGGATTCATGATTCAAGGCGGCGACCCAAATTCGAAAGATCCGGCCAAGGAGAGTCGCTACGGCCAGGGCGACCCCGGTTACAAGATCAAAGCCGAGTTCAATGATCATTCACACGAGCGCGGTGTGATCTCGATGGCGCGCGGACCGGATCCAGACTCGGCCGGGTCGCAATTTTTCATCTGTCTTGGGAGCGTAGCGCGACTCGATCATCAATACACTACATTCGGAAAATTGATCAAAGGCGACGATGTGCTCGGAAAAATCGGCGATACGCCCGTGACGAGAAACAGCGGCGGCGAAATGAGCAAGCCCACCAAACGTGTCGTGATCAACAAGATCGATATCGTCTCAAAGGATTCGATCAAATGATTTCACGACAAAAGCACAAAGCGTAAAACCACTTAGATCTTCGTGTTCTTCGTGGTTAATTTCTGAATGGCTAAGGCCCAGATGACGGAAGTCGCGCTCGTGCAAATGCAGTGCGGCCCGGAGCCGGAAAAAAATTTCTCGCGCTCTCTCGAATTCATTCGTGATGCGGCCAAGCAAGGCGCCCAGATCGTTTGCCTGCCCGAACTTTTCAGGTCGCAATATTTTTGTCAGACCGAAGATCACGCGAACTTCGCATTGGCGGAGGAAATTCCCGGACGATCGACATCGACTCTCAGTGAGCTCGCGCGCGAACTTGGCATCGTGATTGTCGCATCGCTTTTCGAGAAACGCCGCGCCGGTGTTTACCACAATACCGCCGTTATTTTCGATGCTGATGGAAAGATACTCGGCAAATATCGGAAGATGCACATCCCCGATGACCCGCTTTATCACGAGAAATTCTATTTCGCGCCCGGCGATCTCGGATTCCAGGCTTGGCCAACCGCGCGCGGAAAGATCGGTGTCTGCGTCTGTTGGGACCAATGGTATCCGGAAGCGGCGCGATTGACCGCGTTACGCGGTGCGGAAATGATTTTTTATCCGACGGCCATCGGCTGGCATCCAGCGGAGAAGGAGAAATTTGGGGCAGCGCAGCATTCAGCGTGGGAAACGATCCAGCGCAGTCATGCGATTGCCAATGGTTGCTATGTCGCGGCGGCCAACCGTGTCGGTCACGAAAAGCCGGCTCACGGCCCGGGCGTTGAATTCTGGGGGCAAAGTTTTATCGCCGCGCCAAGCGGTGAGATCATCGCAAAAGGTTCCGTCGATCGCGAAGAGATTTTGACTGCGGATATCGATTGGGAAGAGGTAGATCGACACCGCACTCACTGGCCTTTTCTACGCGATCGCCGGATCGACGCTTACGCTGGCCTCGAGCGACGCATGCTGGATTGAGAGTTTCAATTTATCTGGAAGCGCCGTACCGTTGCGGTATGAAAACCATAGTTATTTCACTAACCATGCTCTGCGCACTGGCCGCTTTCGCGCACGCGCAAGATGTCACCAAAGCGCTCGCGACCTTGCAACCGAAGTCCGGAAGCCGCGTCATCGGCACGGTCACGTTCACCAAAATGGGCGATGAAGTGCAAGTGTCCGCAAAGATAGAAAACCTCACCCCGGGTCAGCACGGATTCCACATTCATGAGAAGGGCGATTGCTCGACGGCGGATGCAGCGTCCGCCGGCGGACATTTCAATCCGACACATCAACACCATGGCGGGCCAAACACAACTGAGCGTCACGCCGGCGACCTCGGCAATATCGACGCGAACGCATCCGGCAAAGCACATCTCGACTGGAAAGGTAAATTAAAACTCAGCGGTGATGATTCCATCATCGGAAAATCTGTCGTCGTTCATGAAAAAGCGGACGATCTGAAAACCGATCCTGCGGGTAATTCCGGTGCGCGAATAGCGTGCGGGGTAATTGAAGCGGCGAAGTGATCCGCATTTTTTCGGTTGAGCGGGCGCTGGCGCGGTGAGATCGACATGGATTTGCTGACGTTGATCGAAGTTCGCAGAGGCGCGCAGGACGGTGCCGTGACAGCGCGCGTGCATGTGCAAGTGGAAAGCGCCGCCCCGAAGCTGACCCGTGAGCAACAACCCTATTGCGAACTAAATCTGGCCGACGCGTGCGACCGGATGACGCTGCGCGTGTGGAGCGATCATCCCGCCTACAAGGCGTGTAGCGCACTCACAGCGGAGAGTTTCATCGAGCTCTCGGGCGAGTTTCATCGACATTCGCAATACGGACTCGAGGCGCGCAAATGGACGGTGCGACCGCTCACCGATCAGGAAAAAAATGAACTGCTACAAGGCCCGGCGGACTTGCGCGCCCGGCAGGCGGCAGACTGGGAATTCATCCTGCAAACGATCCAGGCAATTGCCGATCCTCGCCTGCGCACATTGTGCGACGCATTTCTAAAAGAATGGGGCGAACGCTTTCGGCGCACGGCGGCGGCGCGCAACTATCATCATGCGCGGCGCGGCGGGCTCGTCGAACACACCGCCCAGATGATGCGAGTCGCGCTCAAGATCGCGGCGCTGTATCCGGCATTGAATGTCGATCTTTTGCTCGGCGGTATTTTATTCCACGATTGCGGCAAGCTCTGGGAAAATTCGTTACCGGAAAGCGGATTCACCATGGGTTATGATGAGCGCGGTGAATTGATGGGGCACATCTCAATTGGTCTCGAGCTGGTCAATTCGCTCTGGCGAAAATTAAGCGTCGAAAATGCCGATGGCTGGAAGAGTCTCGCCCCGCCGTCGGAAGATGTGCGCTTGCATTTGCTTCACCTGATAGGCGCGCATCACGGCGAAGCGCAGTTTGGCTCGCCGGTCAGCCCGAAAACGCCCGAAGCCATGGCGCTCCATTACATCGACAATCTCGACGCACGCTTGGAAATGTTCGCCGCTGGTTATACGACCGCGAAGCCGCTGGCCGCTCGCATTTTCGACCGGGTCCGGCCCTTGCCGGCGAATTTGGTGACGCCGCTGGAAAAATTCTCGCCCAATCCGCCGCCGAAAGACGGAACGCTCCTATAGTCCGTTACATGTTGTTCACGCGACGCTTTGCTTCGGCGAGGTAAGCTTCGTCGATTTCGAAGCCGATGAATTTTTTCACGCCGCAGTGTTGTGCGGCGACCGCTGAGTTTCCAATTCCAAGAAATGGATCCAGCATTGTGTCGACGCGTACGATGCCGTGCAGCCTGATGCACCACTCTGCAAGTTGAACGGGAAAGGTGGCCGGATGTGGTCGCTCCTTCGCGCGGCTCTGGATCGTTTCATAAGGAATGAACCAAGTGTTGCCG
>QHRC01000281.1:2390-2837 GCA_003219995.1 Verrucomicrobiota bacterium | reverse complement strand
AGTAGTTGTTTGCATCCTGCACGCGCCAGATCACGCCGCCAGCTTGATCTTCTTTTCCTGCAACCGGCTTGAACTTCACTTCAACGAAACCCTCTTTGAGGTTCGTGTCGCTCTTGATGCAGACGGGAAACGTGGCCTGGCCTGATTGTTTTAACACGTTTGGTTTGCTCGGCGCCGATTCGTCTTTCTCGATAGCCCATTTGGCTGTGCCGCTACCGGTTTGCGTCGCCGTCCAACCCGGTGGTGCTGCACCAGATTTCATATCGTCGAAATTGACTGTCTCAGCGGCGGTCATCGCCGTTGTCGTGGTTATCGCGGCCACGGCGAAGATCAACACTTCCATGATTTCGTTGCCTCGTTGAGTTGAAGCTTTATCGCAAGGGTGAACTGACCTGGAGTAATCCGCCCACGAGCAAAGCACCTTTGATCGCTTGAGCTAGATCTTTG
>QHRC01000281.1:1509-2357 GCA_003219995.1 Verrucomicrobiota bacterium | reverse complement strand
CAATAATGAAAAAATAGAATTCGCGGCTGCTCGTGCGTCATGTGCGAATGAATGGCAACGATATTAATGCCGGCGATGCGAAGAGCCTTGAGACATGATTGCAGTTCATCTTCGGCGACAGCGAAATCTCCATCGACAATCGCGTTATCGTCGCTGCCGGCAAATGCTACCCACGTGTTCACGCCCATATCCTTGCCGATGTTGACGCCGTGCATCTTTGCCAGGCGCCCAATGGTGAACTTCACCACCCCGTCGTTCACTTCGCCGCTCATCCCGAAAATCGCGTTGAGAGGCTCGGGCGAGATTGCGCTTTTCTCCGGCAACGCCTTTGCGCCGAAAGAATCTTTCGGCTGCGGATTGGCCTCACGGACTTCTTTGACCTTGTCGTAAAGCTTTCTCACGGCGCCGGCCAATTTATCAACGCTGCCGTCGCCCTCGATGTGCATGAAATACACTTTTGGATGATCGAAGAAGAAATGGTTGTGCAGTGCGGTCACGCTTAGTCCGTTGTCGAGCGCGACGGAGATTGCGGGATTCACTTCGTCTTCAAAGAGAACGGTGTCGCCCATCACCATCGCCCCACCGTTTTCGCCGGTAAATGCCGCCCAGGTGCCGAGTCCCATGAACGGCGGCATCGTCCACCCATCGACAACGATCTTCACGTCGTCGCGCGGGAACGTGACTTTATAAGCACCTTCCTTCTCGTTCATTTTCCCCTTGAGACCGGTTAATTCGTCAATGCGCGCCGTATTGAGCCCGGCCGCGACAGACGCGTAAATGAACGCGGCGAAGATTACGCTGACGGTTAGAATTTGTTTCATGATGTTCTGTTGTTTGCCTCCCGTTTA
>QHRC01000281.1:0-1498 GCA_003219995.1 Verrucomicrobiota bacterium | reverse complement strand
GGAATGAAAAGTTGGATGTAAGCGCAGGGACAACGTGTTATACGTATTTCACTGTAAGGGCCGATCGCATGCAAGCAACTTCTTGGCTTCTCCTCCTCTACAGCCTTCCCACCAGGCGAAAGACGGAACGCGTCGCGGTCTGGCGACGGTTTAAAAAAATTGGCGCCATCCAGATTAAAACATCGACCTATCTCCTGCCCGACACCCCGCCGCAGTACGAGCATCTTCAGTGGCTGGCCCAGCGGATCCGCGATTTCGGCGGTGACGCCACTTTGGTGCGAGTTCAGGAGATCGAGGGAATGTCGAACGAGAGACTGATTGCGCTTTTTAATCGGGCGCGCGACGAGGAATACGGTGCGATCAAAAAATCTCTGCACGCTTTCCTGGCGCGCGGCAAAAAGGCCGAGCCAGAGACAAAAGCGGCAGAACTGGAAAAGCTCACACGTCAGTTTCGCGCAATCCGCGAGATCGATTTTTTTCAGAGCGCGCGGGGGAACGACGTCCAAATGCTTCTCCGGCGCGCCGAGGAAACACCGAGAACAACACTACCGCGACTCGAAGTGAAAAATTATCGCGGCAGAACCTGGCTGACCCGGCCACGTCCGGAGATCGATCGGGTCGGATCAGCCTGGCTGATCCGCCGATTCATCGATCCGCGAGCGAAGTTTGTTTTCGCCGCCGCAGTTCCGTCGAACCGCGAGATCCTTCCCTTCGATATGGTGGACGTGGAGTTCTCACATCATGGCGACCGCTGCACATTCGAAACATTGATCCGACGCTTTGGTATCGAGGACAAGGCGATCACGAAAATCGCCGAAATGATTCATGATGCCGACCTCGAAGACTCGAAGTTCCAGCGCTCGGAATGCATCGGGATCGATCGTGTGCTAAAAGGTTGGGCCAAAAGCGGGATGAGCGACGACCAAATCCTCGTGCGCGGATTCGAATGTTTTGACGGACTCTACAGTTTCCTACAACGCCTATGAAATCGGCGCGAGTGAGAGCAATGCGCAAATTCGCCGCGTCCTGGAGCGAATTCGTCCGCTCCAGGACTGCGACGCTTCGATTAATATTTCTCGCCTTTTTCGCCCTTTTCCTTGCTCTCGTCGTGCTTGCCCAGCATTTTCCCGTTCGCATCGAACTTAAAGCCCCATTCCTTGCCATTCTTTTCAATGACGGCTTCGTAGTCTGCGCCCTCTTTTTCCCAGCGAACAATTTTTCCGCCTTTAGTTTGCTTGTCGGCAGCCTGCTGCACCGCGGCTGGCACATCGGAACTGTTGATGTTTTCTTCCTCGTGTTTCTTGCCGCCTGCTTGTGCGGCGACTCCGAACGCCAGACCGGCGCTCACCACTGCAATTGTGAATAGTTTTGGTGTTTTCATGGTTGTTTTTTTTGGACGGATGCCTGCGCAGAATTGTTCGAAATGAATTCGCAAATCGACGCTTCGCGCCAGCGAAATGCGGCTCCCTCGTTTGGCGAGGCGTTCCGGTTTTGGTTG
>QHRC01000130.1:1606-13444 GCA_003219995.1 Verrucomicrobiota bacterium | reverse complement strand
TCGATCAATTTCACATTTGAAATGTGGATCGGTCCTTCCCGCTCCGCGATCTTGCCGCTCGGATTGTCCTGCGACTTGCGCAAATGCTTCTTAATAATGCGCACACCTTCGATCAACACCCGCTGCCTTTTCGGCAGCACTTCCAACAGCTTGCCGGACGAGCCGCGAAAGTTCCCCGAAATGACCTCGACCTGGTCCCCTTTCTTAACGTGAAACTTGATCCGGTTCATAAAACTTCCGGAGCGAGCGAGACAATTTTCATAAAATTTCTCTCGCGCAACTCGCGCGCGACCGGTCCGAATATGCGCGTGCCCCGCGGGTTTAAATCTTTGTCGATGATGACGATCGCGTTATTATCGAAGCGCAGGAGCGAACCGTCATCACGTTTGATCGGTTGTTTCGTGCGAACCAAAACCGCGCGCACCACTTCGCCTTTTTTCACCGTACCGGTCGCGCTCGCTTCCTTCACGTTGGCCGTGATCACGTCGCCGATCCCGGCGTAAAGGGTCGATTTCCCGATCACGCCGATCATCGTCGCCATCCGCGCGCCCGTATTGTCAGCCACATCCAGTCTGGATCGAAGTTGCACCATAAGATCGAGAGTTACTTTTGAAGCACTTCCACCAAACGCCAGCGCTTCAGTTTGCTCAGCGGCCGCGTTTCCATGATGCGCACCGTGTCGCCGGTTTTGGCCTTGTTCTCCTCATCGTGCGCGTAAAACTTTTTCATCTGCTTGACGATTTTTCCAAACCGCGGATGCGGCACGCGCGTGACGGTCCGCACCACAATCGTCTTGTTCATGCTACTCGAAATGACCTCGCCGGTGCGCGTCTTGCGCGGCGCGCGGGTAAATCGCGCCGGTAGCGGCGGCGGCTGGGCCGTCGGTTGTCGATCCTCCGCTTGCGACCACTGCCGGAGTTGTGATTGTCGATCTTGCTCAGCCATAAATTATTCTTTGTTCGCCCCCTTGGCGCGCTGCGAAAGCACGGTTTCGATGCGCGCGACGTCGCGCCGCACCAAACGCAATCGGCTCGGCTGTTCGAGCTGGCCGCTCTGCTGCTGCAAACGCAGATGCAGACTCTCCTGGCGCAAGTCGCGTTTCTTGGTCAGCAACTCGTCCGTGGTCATTTCGATGATTTCTTTGATTTTCATGTTGGTTAAGTCGCAGCTCCGTGGTGCCAAGCCTTTGTCATGTCGAGCGAAAGTCTTGCCCCGAGCAAAGTCGAATGGATCGAGACATCTCTTGTTGTTGTCTTCTCGCACACCAGCGGGAAAAACATCGAGAGATTCTTCGACTCCGCTCCGCCTCGCTCAAAATGACAAAACAATTTCATGGTTAAGCGGGCGCGACGTGGTGCCGGCTCAGAAATTTCGTGCGCACCGGCAATTTATCCGCCGCCAGGCGAAGAGATTCGCGCGCGACCGATTCCGTCACGCCGTCGAGTTCAAACAAAATGTTGCCCGGTCGCACCGTCGCCACCCAGTATTCGGGCTGGCCTTTGCCTTTGCCCATGCGCGTTTCGGGCGGACGCGAGGTTACCGATTTATCGGGAAAAATGCGGATCCACAATTTGCCTTTGCGCTTCATGTTGCGCGTAAGCGCCACCCGCGCGGCTTCAAGCTGCGTGTTCGTGATCCAGGCGCGCTCGAGTGTCTGCAAACCGAACTCGCCGAAATCGATCCTGAGATTGCGCGACGCCGTTCCCTTGCGGCTTCCCCGCTGGGACTTGCGATACTTCACGCGTTTGGGCATCAACGGCATAAATTTTCTCCTTAAACCTCAACTGACTCCGCGGGCGGAGGAGGAGGTGGTGGAGGAGGCGCAGCCGGTTCCTTACACATCCAGCATTTCACTCCGATTTTGCCGTAAACCGTGTTGGCTTCGGCGAATCCGTAATCGATTCCCGTTCGCAAAGTGTGCAGCGGGACCTTGCCTTCGCGGTACCATTCCGACCGCGAAATCTCCGCGCCGTTCAGCCGACCTGAGCTGCGCAAACGAATTCCCTGCGCGCCAAAATCCATCGCCGTCTGCACCGCTTTTTTCATCGCCCGGCGATACGCGATGCGACGCTCAATTTGCAGCGCAACGTTTTCCGCGACCAGTTGAGCGTCCAGTTCCGGCGTTTTGATCTCCTGGATGTCGATCTTGATCTGTTTGCCCTGCGCCATTTTGGAAATTTCTTCAGTCATCTTCTCGATCTCGGCGCCTTTGCGACCGATCACGATGCCGGGACGCGCCGTGTGAATGGTCACGCGAATGGAGTTCCACGCGCGCTCGATCACAATTTTCGCAACCGCGGCAAACTGCAGTTTTTTCTTCACGTAATTGCGGATCTCGAGATCGTTGTGCAAAAACGCCGGCAACTCCTGCGGCGACGCGTACCAGCGAGAGCGCCAGTTAACTTTTTGTCCCATAAAAAAATCTAGTGTGTCATCCCGAGCGGAGCGAGGAACCTCTCAAATGCATCCCGGCCTTCCGGGAGCAACACGCTCGCTAACATCGCGGGATTCTTCGACTCCGTTTCACTTCGCTCAGAATGACAGTGCATGAAAATTACTTTCTTACTTTCTTTCCCGCCTTCTTGGCTCTCCCTTTCTTCCCGGCGCTGGTTTTCGATCTTTCCGCCGCTTCGCCGGCTTTCGTTTCCTTTTTCGATTCTTTCTTTTCCTTTTCGCGTTTCGCTTTCCGCGTCTGGCGCGTTTCAACTTCAATCTCGTCGCTCAGCACGATTCGAATGTGACTGGTGCGCTTCAAAATGCGGCTGCCGCTTCCGCGCGCCCGCGCCATCATTCGCTTCATCGTTGGGCCCTCGCCGACGACCGCCTCCTTCACCACCAAGCCGTCGGCTTTCAGGTTCGCGTTGTTCTCCGCGTTCGCAACCGCGCTCTTCAGCGTTTTGCCGATGAGAAACGCGGCTTTCTTCGGCGTATAAGCGAGCAGGTCGAGCGCGGTCGAGACCGGCAGGCCCTGGATCTCGCGCGTGACTTCGCGCACCTTGTACGGCGAAATCCGCGCGTACTTATATATTGATCTAACTTCCATGACTTTGTCGTAGTTAAAAACGCGTTACAAGAGTTACATCGTTACAACGAGAATCGCTCCTCCGTTGCAACCTTTGTAACTCTTTTGACCTTTTAACTTTCCTTTCATTTTAAACTCGCACTCGCGCGGGCATCCACCTGGAGGCAGTCGCCCACTTTTATCTTCTCTTTTTCAGAATCCATTTCTTGAATGACCGCGCCGCAAATTTGCTGACGCACATCAACCACTCGCAACGTCGCGATCTTTCGTTCACCCCGCATCACCCGCAGCGGCATTCCAATTTTCACCCCTTGTTTTTCACCGAAGTTGCCGACCACGAACGACCACTCGTCCTTCACGCTGATCACGCTGCCATCCATCAAATTTGGCTGCACCGATCGTGGAGGCGCACTTGTCGATCTTGCCACCAGCGAGTTCGTATCGCGCAATTGCGCTTCCAAATCCATGCGCGCCTGCGCATCGCCACCCTGCGAAGTTTTCAAATATCGCAGCATCGTTTCGTTCAACCGCAGCATCTGATCGCGATATTCATCGCGCTCCTTTTGAGCCAGTTGCAAATCGCTTACCGCGGTCAAGAGCCGTTGTTCGATTTTTGCCCGGTCTTTGCTCGCTGAAGCCAGACCGAGCGCTTCCATGCGCAACTGCAAATCGGAAAACTTGCGCCGAAATAATTCCGCTTCAGCATTCGATTCCCCCAGGCTGCTCGTCAGCGTCCTGACCGATTCCTGCTGGATCGACAATTGCTTGCGTAATTCTTCGTTCTGCGCGAGCAACGCCGCGGCGGTCATCCCGCCGTCGCGGGATTCCGCGTTTTCAACTTTTTTGGATTCTGACAAAGAACTATTCCCCTGTCCCTGCGCTGCCGCAGCCGCGATCAGGAACAACCCGATTGCAAATTGCAAACTGCAGATTGCAGATTGTGGCCGCGCTGCCGCGAAGACTGCTGCAAATCTGAAATCTGAAATCGTCAATTTGAAATTCTATTTCGCCACCTTCGCCGTATGCGAACCGTGCTTCTTAAACACCCGCGTCGGTGAAAATTCGCCGAGCTTATGACCGACCATGTTCTCGGTCACAAAAACGGATTGGAAAATCTTTCCGTTATGAACCAAAAACGTGTGGCCGACAAAATCCGGCGTCACCATCGAGCGCCGCGACCAGGTCTTGATCGGCTTTTTCGCGCTCGCGTTGTTCATCTTGTCGATCTTCTCCAGAAGATGCGACTCGACGAAGGGTCCTTTTTTCAACGATCTTGCCATAAAAATCAACTGCTAGTTTTTCTTTTTCGAACGGCGACGCTCGAGAATGAAACGATCACTCGGCTTGTGTTTGCTGCGTGTTTTAAATCCTTTCGCCAGTTGTCCCCACGGGCTCACCGGATGGTGACGTCCGCCACCACCCTTTGATTTGCCCTGGCCGCCGCCCATTGGATGATCGATCGGGTTCATCGCCATACCGCGGACATGCGATCGGCGACCTTTCCAGCGCGTGCGTCCGGCCTTGCCGCTGGCAACGTTCATGTGATCAACATTGCCAACCTGTCCGATCGTCGCATAGGCGTTCTCGTGAATGCGGCGGATTTCGCCGGAAGGCATTTTCACCAGCGCGTAGCCGCCCTCAAGATTGTTCAGCGTCGCTTGCTGGCCGGCACTGCGTGCAATCTGCCCGCCGCGACCCGGCGCCAGTTCGATGTTGTGAATGTTTGCGCCGAGCGGAATTGAACGAAGCGGCAAAGCATTTCCCAAATCCGGCGCGACGTCGTCGCCAGCGGCGACTGTCGATCCAACGCGCAATCCGTCCGGCGCGAGAATGTAACTCAGCTCGCCGTCGGTGTATTTAATAAGAGCGATCCGGGCGGAACGGTTCGGATCGTACTCAATGCCGACCACTTCCGCAGGCACGCCGCGCTTTCGGCGTTTGAAATCGACCTTGCGATAGTTCTGCTTGTGACCGCCACCGATGTGGCGCGACGTGAGACGTCCATTGTTATTGCGGCCGCCGGTCTTTTTCTTTGGCTCGATCAGACTTTTGGCCGACTTCCACTTCGTGATTTCCTCGAAAGCGGGAAGCGACTTGAAGCGTAGCGTCGGCGTGAGTGGGCGATAACTTTTGAGGGCCATAAACTAAACCAGATCGATCTTCTCGCCTTCCTTCAGCGTCACGATCGCCTTTTTCCAGTGCGCCTTGCGCCCGTAATCGGCGCGGCGTTCGCGCTTTTTCTTGCCGGCATAATTGCAGGTGTTCACAGCGACCACCTTCTTTTGGAACAAGCGCTCGATCGCGCTCTTGATCTGAATCTTGTTCGCGCGCGGACTGACGCGAAAGACGTACTTGTTCTGCTTCTCGCTCAGCAGCGTCGATTTCTCGGTCAACGACGCGGTTTCAATGATGTCGTAGGGCTCGTTCATTTTGTTTAAGTCACGCCGTAGCCTTGGCGGAGGCGGACGTCCTCTCCGCCAATTTCTCGAGCGCCTTCTGCGTCACCAGGATTTTGTGGAAAGCGAGCAATTGCTCTGTGTTCACATCCGAAGCCGTGGCGAGCGTGACCGATTTCACGTTCCGCGCGGACTTGGAGGTCTTCTCGTCGAATGAATCCGAAATGAGCAGGACCTTTTGCGCGTCCGTCGCTTTCTTTAAGATCGACATGAACGACTTGGTTTTGATTTCCGGGACGACGAACTTATCGATCGTCAGAACGTCGCCGGCTTTGATCCGTTCGCTAAGCGCTTTTTGAAACGCGAGGCGCCGGGTGGCTTTTGAAACTTTCTTGGAATAATCGCGCGGCCTGGGTCCAAATACCACGCCGCCGCCCCGCCAGATCGGCGACGATTTATAACCGGCGCGCGCCCGGCCAGTTCCTTTTTGCCGCCACGGTTTCGCGCCGGATAAATCGACCTCCGCTTTCGTTTTTGTATTCGCGGAACCGGACCGGCGCGCCGCGCGTATCGCCACAACTACTTCGTGCATGGCCTGCGTGCCGCGCCCGTCTTCGATCATGTCGATCTTAGCTTCCTTGGCCGCGGCTTTGTTTAAGACTTTCGCGCTCATTTGCTCGCGGTTTCTGCTTCCGGCTTCTGCGCGGGTTCCGGCTTCTTGAACGGCTCCGATTTCTTCGCCTCTCCCGCCTTTGCCATTGGTTTTTTGATCGCCGGCCTGACAACTACGTAGCTGCCGTTCGAGCCCGGAACTGCGCCGCTTATCAAAATAATCTTCTCGGTTTCGCGCACCTGCATGACCTGAAGATTTTGCACCGTTACCCGCTCGTCCCCGAGATGACCCGGCATTCCCTGGTTCTTCCAAATCCGCCCTGGGGTGGAACGATTGCCGACTGCCCCGATGCGCCGATGCGTTTTCGAGCCGTGGGCCGCACCTTGCCCGTGAAAGTTGTGCTTCTTCATCACGCCTTGAAAACCTTTGCCCTTCGATCGACCCGTCACATCGACAAAGTCGCCCGGCTGAAATTGTGTGACGCTCAAATTGATTTCGCCCTCCGGCAGATCGACCTCCAGCCGAAATTCGCGCACGAATCTCTTTGGCTCCGAACCCGCCTTCTTGAATTCGCCGAGCAATTGCTTGGTGACACGCGATTCCTTTTGCCTGTCGAAGCCGACTTGCACGGCCGAGTAGCCGTCGTTCTCTCCGGTCAAGCGGCGCAGCAAAACGTTATCGCCCGCTGCGATCACGGTCACCGGATGCAGCCGGCCATTGGCGTCGTAGACGCTGGTCATGCCGATTTTCTGTCCAAGTAACCCGATGCTCATAAAGACAAATTAGGAAAGCAGGAAAACAGGAGGGGATTTCATCCTTTTGATTGTCGATCTTAATCAAATCAACTTTCCTGTTTTCCTGCGTTCCTGATTCCTCTGTTCCTAATTAAATCTTAATCGTAATATCGACGCCCGCAGGCAAATTTAACTTCTTCAGCTCGTCCACCGTCTTCGCCGTCGGCTCGATAATGTCGAGCAGCCGCTTGTGTGTGCGAATTTCAAATTGATCCATCGATTTCTTGTCGACGTGCGGCGAGCGATTGACGGTAAACTTCTCGATCAATGTCGGTAGGGGAATGGGTCCGGCCACCCGCGCGCCAGTGCGTTTGGCTGTCTCGACGATGTCGATCGCGGATTGGTCGAGCATTCGATGATCGAACGCCTTCAACCGAATGCGAATGCGCTGACCGTTGCTCATTTCGTCTCCTTTTGGTCGAGAATGGCCGAGACCAGGTTCTGCGGCACGGACTGAAAATGCGATGGCTCCATCGAATAGCTGGAACGGCCCTTGGAGAGTGAGCGGATCGCGGTGGCGTAACCGAAAAGCTCGGCCAGCGGAACTTCCGCGTGAATGATGGCGAGATGTCCGCGCGTCTCGATGCTGTTAATGCTGCCGCGCCGGCGGCTCAAGTCGCCGCAGATGTCGCCCTGAGATTCTTCCGGCGTGATGTTTTCGACCTTCATGATCGGCTCGAGCAGGATAGGTTTGCCCTGTTTGAAACCGTCTTTCATCGCAAAGATCGCCGCCAACTTGAACGCGAGCTCATTCGAATCGACTTCGTGGAACGACCCATAAACGATGTCCACTTCAACATCGACAACCGGATAACCGCCAAGCACGCCGTTGAGAATCGCTTCGTCGATCCCCTTCTTGACCGCCGGGATGTATTCGCGCGGAATAACGCCGCCGACAATTTTGTTTTCGACCACCAGACCTGTGCTGCGACTGCCGGGACGCATATCAACTTCGACGTGGCCGTACTGACCGCGACCGCCCGATTGCTTTATCAGTTTCCCCACGCCGTGCGCGTTCGTTGTGATTGTTTCACGATAGGCGATCTGCGGTTTGCCGGCGTTCGCGTCCACTTTAAATTCGCGGAACATTCGGTCGCGAATGATTTCGAGATGCAGCTCCCCCATGCCGGCGATGATCGTCTGGCCGGTATCTTCATGCGTATAAACGCGAAAGGTCGGATCCTCTTCCGCGAGTCGTTGCAACGCGATTGCCATTTTTTCCTGGTCCAATTTTGTCTTTGGCTCAATCGCCATGGAAATAACCGGATCGGGAAACGTTGGCGGCTCGAGCAGAATCGGATGGTCCTCGTCACACAGCGTGTCGCCGGTCGTGATGTTTTTGATTCCAACGATGGCCGCGATGTCGCCCGAGTAACACGTCTCGATGTCTTCGCGCTTGTCCGCTTGAATTTGAATTAAACGCGAGATGCGTTCGCGCTTGTTCGTGCGCGGATTGTAAACCGTGTCCCCTTTGCTCAGCGTGCCGGAGTAAACACGGAAGAAAACAAGTTTGCCGACAAAAGGATCACTCCACAATTTGAACGCGAGAGAACAGAACGGCGCGTTGTCGTCCGTCGGCGCCTCCATTGGCTCGTGCGTGTCCGGCTCCATCCCCTTGGCCGGCGGAATGTCGAGCGGACTCGGCAAATAATCGACAACCGCATCGATGAGGTACTGGATGCCTTTGTTCTTCAACGCAGAACCGCCGACGACTGGAACGAACTTGTTCGCGATCGTTTGCCGGCGAATGCCCGCTTTCAAAAGCTCCGGCGTGACTGGTTTCTCTTCCAGCACAGTTTCCGCAACTTCGTCGTCGAGATTTGAAATTTGCTCGACCAGGTCGTGGTACGCTTTGTTGACAAGATCGACATATTCCTTCGGCACGTCCGTCAATTCATAGGTCGATCCAAGCTGATCGCTGTCGGAATAAATGACCGCTTTCTTATTAATGACGTCGAGCTGGCCTTTGAGCTGATCTTCCCTGCCCAGTGGAATCAAAACCGGCCACGCATTCGCGCCAAGTTTCTTGTGCATGCTCTCAATCGACATCTTAAAATCGGCGCCGACCCGGTCCATTTTATTGATGAAGGCGATGCACGGCACATTGTACTTGGTCGCCTGCCGCCAGACGGTTTCTGATTGCGGCTGGACGCCGGCCACGCCGTCAAACACCGCGATCGCGCCGTCGAGCACGCGCAGCGAGCGTTCCACTTCGGCTGTAAAATCGACATGGCCCGGTGTGTCGATGATGTTGATGCGTTGCTTGATGCCTTCGAAAATTTTGTAAACGCCTTCTTCCTTGGGTTGCGCCCATGCGCAGGTAGTCGCGGCTGAAGTAATCGTGATGCCGCGCTCGCGTTCCTGTTCCATCCAGTCGGTCACGGTCGTGCCTTCGTGCACCTCACCCATCTTGTGGATCATTCCCGTGTAAAACAAAACGCGCTCGGTCAGTGTCGTTTTGCCAGCATCGATGTGCGCGGCAATCCCGATGTTGCGCGTTCGCTCGAGCGGGAATTTGCGATTCGGGGAATTCGGGTTTTTCGCGCCCGCAGCTGATTTTTGTTTTTCGAGTGTAGCGGGCATAATCGTTACCACCGGAAATGCGCAAAGGCGCGATTTGCCTGCGCCATTTTGTGCGTGTCTTCGCGTTTCTTGATCGCGTTGCCCTGACCGGAAGCGGCGTCTTTGATTTCTTGCGCGAGAGCCTGAGCCATCGGCACCCCTTTGCGGTTGTCCGCGTATTGCACGATCCAACGCATGGCCAGCGACATCTGGCGTGCCGGTGCCACTTCCATCGGCACTTGATAAGTCGCGCCGCCGACCCGGCGCGATTTTACTTCCAACCGCGGCCGGACATTCTCGAGCGCCTTGTTTAAAACTTCGAGCGGATCGACCGAATCGGAGCCTTCGCGCGATTTATCGATCGCGGTGTAAACAATCCGCTCCGCCAGCGATTTCTTGCCGCGCTTCATCACGGTGGAAATAAGGCGCGCAACCGCCGGACTCCCGTAGCGGGAATCGACACGCTCCTCCTTTTTGTAAACTTTCCGCCGCCGTGACATTGTCGATCTTTCTATCCAAAATTATTTGTTTTCTGCGCCTTCCTTGGCCGCAGGCTCCTTCGCCGCTTTCGGTGCGGCCTCTTTCGCGCCACCACCACCCGCGCCGCCTTTCGGGCGCTTCGCCCCATACTTGGAACGACTGCGACGGCGTCCATCCACGCCTAACGAGTCGAGCGTGCCGCGCACAATGTGATAGCGCACGCCCGGCAAATCTTTCACCCGTCCGCCGCGGACGAGCACAATCGAGTGCTCCTGCAAATTGTGCCCTTCCCCCGGAATGTAGGCAATCACTTCCTCGCCATTCGTCAACCGCACCTTCGCCACTTTGCGCAAAGCGGAATTCGGCTTCTTCGGCGTACGCGTCATCACCTGCACGCACACTCCGCGCCGCTGCGGACAATCGGTCAGGGCCGGTGACTTCGATTTCACCGACACCTTCCGGCGTCCTTTTCGAATCAGCTGATTAATCGTGGGCATTTCTCCAAACAAAGCGCCGCCCGAAAGTTAATGTCCCGGGCGACAAAAAAAATCCGCACCGGCCGCGTATTAAACTGTCACGCGCCTGATGCGGTGAACGCGAAATATAGAGGGAAAACACGTCGCTGCAAAGAATATTTTGTGCGCGCGATTTGACGACGATCGCTGCAAGTTCTTCTGTAGGGGAGCTGCTAGCTTCCCAATTTTTTGGAGCCTTTTTTGTTAGGGAAGCTGGCAGCTTCCCCTACAGTTGCGCCGTGTTTGAACTTCTCGCACAAGATCGACAAACACGAGCGCGGCACGGCCGGCTCACAACCGCTCATGGCGTGATCGAGACACCGGCGTTTATGCCGGTGGGAACGCAAGGCACGGTCAAAGCCGTCAGCCCGCGCGAGTTGCACGAGTTGAATGCGCACATCATTCTCGGGAACACGTACCATCTCTTTGTTAGGCCGCGACTGGAGGTGATGAGACACTTCGGCGGATTGCATCGGTTTATGAACTGGGATGGACCGATCCTGACCGACAGCGGTGGTTACCAAATCTTCTCGCTCGCAAAGTTGCGCAAAGTCACTGAGGAGGGCGTGCATTTTCAAAATCATGTCGACGGAACGCCGGCTTTCATCAGCCCGGAAATCGCGATGGAAATTCAAGCCGCGCTCGGCAGCGATATCGCGATGGTGCTGGATGAATGCGCGCCGTTTCCGTGCGAATACGATTACGCCGCGCGTAGTGTAGAAATGACAACGCGCTGGGCCGCTCGCTGCAAAGATGTTGTAGCTGCCGCTGTCCCTAGCGGCAGTTTCACAAGTTCTGCCGCCGAGACGGCGGCACCTACAACGCGCCAGCTTCTCTTCGGCATCGTGCAAGGCGCCATCTTTGACGATCTGCGCAAGGCCAGCGCGCAGGCAATTGTCGATCTTGCATTCGACGGTTACGCCATCGGCGGGGTGAGCGTGGGTGAGCCGGAAGAAGAAATGATGCGCGCGATCGAGGCGAGCGAGCCGTTCTTGCCGCACGACAAGCCGCGCTACGCGATGGGACTTGGCACGCCGCCGCAATTGCTCGAGGTGATCGCGCGCGGCATGGACCTGTTCGATTGCGTGTTACCGACGCGTCTCGCGCGAAACGGGACGGCGTTTACTTCGGGCGGCACGCTCAACTTAAAAAATGCGGAATTTGCAATGCAGAAAGGACCGATCGAAGACGGATGTACTTGCGCGGCCTGCTCCGAGTTCTCTCGGAGTTACATTCGTCATCTCGTCAAAACCGAGGAAATTCTTGGACTGCGTCTCATCACGCTGCACAACCTGCATCTCTATCTCAATCTTATGCGGCAAGCTCGCGACAAAATCGACATTGGAACGTTCGACCAATTTCGAAAGAGCTTTGTCGCGAATTACAAAACGCGCGATGTCGATTTTGCGCCGACATGAGATGGTCGGCCAGTGGATCGGGCAGTCCCTTGCCCGAT
>QHRC01000130.1:0-1596 GCA_003219995.1 Verrucomicrobiota bacterium | reverse complement strand
TAAGATTAGGCGGCAAAGCCGCCATTAGTTAACATCGTCCGGCGGAGCGGCCGATTCACCTTACAATTGAATTGCGGCGGACGGTTTCGCGTTTAAGCTGCGCTCGCTTTAATTTCTCGCATGTTTTCCCTATTCCTTGCTCAGGCACAGACGGCCGCGCCGGCGCAAAATCCCGCTGGTGGCATCGGGTTTTTCGTGCCGTTTATTTTCATTTTCATCATCATGTACTTTGTCATGTTTCGTCCGCAAAAGAAGCGGCAGGAACAGCAGCAGCGATTGATCTCGAGTTTAAAGACCGGCGACCGCGTCGTGACAAACGGCGGCATTCACGGCCTGATCTCGAACGTGAAAGAGACCACTGTCATTGTGAAGGTGGCCGACAATGTGAAGATCGAGATGGAAAAATCGGCGGTTACGAACGTGGTCAAGTCGGCTGAAAGTTGACTGAGATGAAAATTCGAAATTCGAAATTCGAAATTCGAAATTGGGCAAGATGACTCCCGCGCTCACATTTTTCCTCGGCCTCGGCCTGCTCGTTCTTTTCGGCTGGTATTTTGCGACCGATCTCGGCCTGCGAAAACGCCTGCTCGCGATGACGCTGATGGTGCTGCTGGTCGCCTTCAGCATCGCCACGATCTGGCCGCCCAATAAAAAAATCGCGCTCGGCCTCGACATTCAAGGCGGCACTTCGTTTCTCATCCGGCTCGTTGGTGGAGAAAAGACGATCAACAAGGGCATGCTCGACCAAGCGGTCGAGGTCATCCGCAAGCGGGTCGATTATTTTGGCGGCGGCGAGCCGATCATCAGTCCGGTCGGCAACGACCGCATTCTCGTCCAGATTCCGGGGCTCGATACCGCGAAAATCCAAGAGGCGCGTGATCAACTTTCACGCGTGGCCAAGCTCGAATTTCGCCTGGTTTATCCCGATAACGGGGAGCATTTGCGCGCGATCGATGCGGGCCAGGACGTGATTCCGCCGGAGTACCGAATCGAGTCCTACACCTTGCGGACGGAGGAAAACGAAAAGCCGCGGGTGGAACGTCTGCTGGTGAAAAAGAAAGCCGACCTCGGAGGCGACCGTGTGAGCGAGTCGCACGCCTATTTTTTGAAGTTCGACAGCGACGGAGCGAAGAAGTTCGGCCAGATCACGGAACAAAACAAAGGACACCGGTTTGCAATTGTTCTCGATGGCGTGATCCAATCCACTCCGGTCATTCGCGATGCGATCTACGGAGGCGACGCCATCATCACCGGGAAATTTGATGAGAAGGAAGCGCGCGGGCTGGCCAGTGTACTGGAGAACCCGCTGCAGACTCCGGTCAGCATTGAAGAAGAGCGCAGCGTTTCGCCCACCCTCGGCCTGGATTCGATTCGCGCCAGCATCATCGCTGGCTTGATGGGACTCGCCATCACGCTCGTATGCGTGCTCATCTATTACAGACTTCCTGGTCTGGTCGCGAATCTCGCGCTGATCATCAACCTCATTCTCCTGATCGGCGCCCTTACCATGTTCCGCTTCGTCCTGACCTTGCCCGGCATCGCCGGCATTATTTTAACCATCGGTTTGTCGGTGGACGCGAGCGTGCTGATTTACGA
>QHRC01000129.1:7530-7788 GCA_003219995.1 Verrucomicrobiota bacterium | reverse complement strand
AGGATTGATGCGATGCGCCGCAATCCGCCGAAGATCGAGATTTTCATTCGGCTTGACCGAGCCGGAAACGAGTCGCAGACTCTTATCGTCTCTTAAATTTCGACCGGAGGTAATTATGCGAGCTTTCTCTTTCCTTGTTGGATTGCTATTTCTCACAGTGCGCTCTCTCGTGGCGGCGAATCCTGAGTCCGCCGCGCCTGAATGGTCGATGAACGCCAGTATCATCGAGGCATGCAGTTGCCCGATGTTTTGCCAGTG
>QHRC01000129.1:607-7481 GCA_003219995.1 Verrucomicrobiota bacterium | reverse complement strand
GCACTACTGCAAATTCAACAATGCCTACAAAGTGAACCACGGAAATTACGGCGAGACCAAGCTCGATGGCGCCAAGTTTTGGGTTTCGGGCGATCTCGGTGGTGATTGGTCGAAAGGGCAAACCGATTGGGCCGTGCTGACATTCGATCCGTCGGTGACGCCGGCGCAGCGCGAAGGAATCAAAGCCACGCTCGGCCACATTTATCCGGTGAAATGGAAATCGTTCAATGTCGCAAACGATTCGAAAATAACATGGACCGCGACGAAAGAGCGCGCCGAAGCGAAATTGGATGACGGCAAAGCAGCGGAAGTTGTGCTGAACAAGTTCAAAGGAATGACGGACGAGCCAATCGTGATCAAGAATCTGCGCTACTTCGGGGCGCCGCGGAATGATGGTTTCATCATGATGCCTAACGAAGTCGAAGCTTATCGGGTGGGGGACAAGGCGTTCGAGTTCAAGGGGAGCAACGGCTTCATGATCACCCTCGATATCAATTCGAAGGACGTAGCCGGGGCGACGAAATCCGGCACGTAAGATCGACAATCAACTGTAGCGGCGCTCTGTGACCGTCGGATGAACGATGCGACGCTCACAGAGCGCTGCTACAGTATGAAAAAATACGCCACGGTCTACTGGCTCATTCCGGCGGAGCCGAAACGCGAATTGTTTTGCGAGCTGATTCGCATTCTTGCCAAACAGTTCGATGCACCGCGTTTCGAACCACACCTTACGCTTTTCGTGGCGGCGGAAGATCGACAGGTGCCCAAACAAATTCTCGAGCAGATTGACCCATCGCCGATCCAACTGCGCCTTCGGGAAATCAGTTTCTCATCCAAATTCACCAAGACACTTTTTGTGCGGTTTAAACCGAACGACGCGCTAAAAAAACTTATTGTCCATCTTCGGCGCGCGTCGAAAGGTCGCGGCAAGTTCGTGCGCGATCCGCATGTGAGTCTTCTTTACAAGAAAATCCCCACGGCGGTAAAAAAGGAACTGGTGGCCGCGATCAGATTGCCGTTCAACGAAGTCGTTTTCGATTCGATTAAAGCGGTGCGCTGTCAT
The DNA here is from genome assembly GCA_003219995.1 of Verrucomicrobiota bacterium. Lineage (GTDB taxonomy): Bacteria > Verrucomicrobiota > Verrucomicrobiia > Chthoniobacterales > UBA10450 > UBA10450. Next base: position 6,418 of record QHRC01000129.1, on the reverse strand, counting down.
TTACCGGTGCGCGATCGCGCGGATGGTAGTTGCCAAAAAATCTCTTCGCTGGTAGGAGCGGTTCACCGAACCGCCTGGGCGATTGCGATCAATCGCCCCTGCCTATAGTTTTTCAACTGATGGGAGCCAAGACGAAGATTTTTGGTGAACACGACGAGGCGACGATCAAACAGATCGAGACGTGCGTCGCGGCAGGCGGGGAACACGGTGTGCTGTGCGCGGATGGACACAAAGGCTATGCGCAACCGATCGGCGGCGTAGTTGCCTACAAGGATAAAATTTCGCTGAGCGGCGTCGGGTTCGATATAGCTTGCGGCAACCTTGCTATCCAGACGGATGTGAAAAGGGAGCAGGTCGCACCAAAGATCGGGAAAATCATGGATGAGGTTGTGCGTGACATTTCATTCGGCATTGGTCGCAAAAGCAAAACACGCGTCGAGCATGAACTGTTCGAGGACCCGGCGTGGGAATTAAAGCCAATGCGGGATTTGAAACCGACCGCGGCAGAGCAGCTCGGCACGGTCGGCGCTGGGAACCATTATGTCGATCTTTTTGCGGACGAGCAGGACCGGATTTGGGTCGGCGTCCATTTCGGATCGCGCGGGCTCGGCCACAAAACAGCCACATATTTTTTAAAAGCGGCCGGCGGCAAAGATGGAATGGATGTTCCGCCTACCGTGGTCGATGAAAAATCGGCGATCGGTAGCGATTATCTGGCCGGAATGCAGCTGGCGGGTCGTTACGCTTATGCGGGACGCGAAGCGGTGGCGCGGCACGTCGTGCGCGGAATTCTAGGCGCGAAGATCGTTGATGAAGTGCACAATCATCACAACTTCGCGTGGCGGGAAAAACATGCGGGGCAGGAATATTGGGTGGTGCGCAAAGGTGCGACGCCGGCGTTTCCGGGGCAAAAAGGTTTCGTCGGTGGAAGCATGGGCGATGACGCGGTGATCATTGAGGGGATTGACTCGCCGATTTCGCGTGAAGCCCTCTTCTCAACGATACACGGTGCCGGGCGGGTAATGTCGCGGACGGCGGCGAAAGGCCGTTTTGTCAAAGTTGGCAACAAGCGAATCCGGCAGGATGGACTGGTTCGGCATGATGAAATGATGAAATGGCTCCAAGATCGACATGTTGTTTTGCGCGGCGGCGATCTTGATGAGGCGCCGCAGGCATACCGGCGTCTTCCGGATGTTCTTGCTGCGCATGCAGGCACGATTCGAATTTTGCATACGCTTCATCCGCTCGGCGTGGCGATGGCCGGGCGCGATACTATTGATCCGTACAAGGATTAACCTATTATGGTAAAGCCAGCGATGTAGGCGCGGCGGACGGCGCCGATGTCGATCCTGGGGTCGATGCGGAGGCTGGTGTTGGAGTTACCGAAGGCGATGGCGATGGGGTGGGCGAAGAAGCGAGCCTTGTCTTGGCTTCATCGAGTAGTCTTTTCTCTTCGAGATAAATCGGACCGTGCTCCGCAGCTTCCATGTACTCGCGAGCCGCGTCGGTCTGATTTTGGTCGATTAAAAACAGCGTGATGTAAACCGCAGCGTGAGGATCGTGCAATTGCTCTGGCGGTAATTTTTTCACGATTTCGAGTCCCTCGTTTGTGCGGCCCATGTTGTAGAGAGAAAACGCGTAGGTGACAGCGCAATTAACGTCGTTGGGCTCGCGGTCATAAGCTTCTTTTGCGAGTTGCTGTGCCTCAATCGTGTTTTGGTCAATAGCCAGGCCAAGGCGCGCGAGATTCGCGGTAATGGCCGGTTCATTCGGAGAGCTTTCGTGCAAACGCTGGAGAACATCATAAACTTTTCTAATCTCGTTGTTTTCGCGATAAAGGCGGTAGAGCGAATCAAGCGCTTCACGTCGAGTCGAAGGACTCCGGGAAAGGCGCGACCAAAGTTCATCCGCTTCGTTCGACAAATTCCACTTGGTTGCGAGCCGCGCGAGCTTGATTTCGCGGTCAGGTTGGTCGTTGGCGTCCCGCTCGGCGGTGCGCCAGAGCGAGGCAAATTCCGCGTCGGCGCTGGATTGGCGCGATTCGCGCGCGGCGAAAGCCTGGTAAGCAAGTCGTAAGTAATCCTGCTCCATCCATGAACCGGAGCGAGTCCAGCGCTTGAGCCGCGACCAGTTTTTTTTATCGGCAAATGCCTCGGCAATGGCAATGGCGACTGGCGGATGAGTCGTGAGGTTGGAAGACAAGTCATCGGTCCAGTCGAAAACTTCCCCAGAGAGACCATTGTTATTCATCCAATCCATCAAGAGCGCGATATCGGACGGATCGTGCGCAGCAACTGGTTTTATCTTTTTCAACAGCGCTTCGAATTTTCTATCATCCAGTTTGCGATAAAAATTCAAACACAGCAGATAATCGCTGAAGGTGACCTGTTGCGACATTTGAAGCTGCTGAGCAAGGGTATCGGCTGTGGCAAAATCGTTGCGATCCACGGCATCGTTGAGCAACGCGCGCAACGCCCCGGTTCGGAAAGAAGGGAGCTTGCTGAGCCGGTCGAGGGTGACGCGCGCGTTTGCGCTTTTTTCCTTTTCGGCAGAGCGGATTTGCAATGCGGCAAGATTAAATTGATAAAGGTCGTTGCTTGGTTCCTTCCTGACCGCGGCGGCAAATTGCTCCTCTTGCTCGGCGAAATTTCCTTCGGCCCGCGCCAGCCAGCCAGCCACGACATGGAAGGCGGCTTTGTCGCGGTCGTTGGAGGGAACGTTGTCGAGCGCTTTTCGAGCGATATCGAGTTGGCCAAATCGCAAGGCAGCCGAGGCAAGATTTAGCTGGCTATCCAGATCGCGTGGCAGAAGACGAGCGATTTGTGCGCGCCAGGAAACAGATTCCTGCAGACTGCGTTTCTCGGCTGCTTCAGCCAAAACGTAGAACGCAGGCAGGGAATCGGGCTGGATTCGCAGAGCCTCCTTCGCGATTTTCATCGCTTCATCGAGATTGGCTTGCTGCGCAACGGCCATCGCTTCATTCAGATTTCCCTCGCTTAGCAAGATATTCGCTCGCTGGAGCAAACGCTTCTGACGCCAGGTATTGTAAAGCTTGGAGGTGTAGCCAAAGAAAATAGTACCGAGAACGAGAGCGAGCACGGTGGCGCCGACCAAAATCCCGATGCGTAACGGCAATAAATGACCTCCGAAATGGGAGAAAAGCCTGGCGCCGCGAGAGATTCGGCTTTTGCTTTTGCGCCGGACGCGTTTAATTCTTCCCGCCATCGTTTGTCTCCTTTGCTCGGAGTGGAGGAGAATGCAACTCACCCCCGCGGCTGACAGACGCCGTAGATAAAGTTATGCCCGCTCGGATTTCGCGACAACAGGCACGCGCTCAATCGATTCCGTTTCTTCCTCGCGCAGTCGGCGGCCCCACACATAACGCACCAGCAGAACCTTGACCGTCGCTGTCAAGGGCACGGCCAGGATTGGACCCAACAATCCGCCAATCAGCAATCCCCAGACAAAGATAGACACAATTACGGTCATGGGATGGAGGCCGACGGAATTTCCCACGATCCGCGGCGCGTAGAACATACCTTCCAGATTTTGAATGACGATGAAGATCACCGTTACCCAAAACGGATGCCACCAATCGCCCCATTGAAAAGCCGCGATCAACACCGCCGGGACCCAGCAAAGGATGATGCCGATGTAAGGAATCATCGTCAGGATAACGACGAGGACGCCGATAAGGGGCGCAAAATTAAGACCGATAAGGGTCAAAGCGCTGCCGATGAAAGTGCCATCCACCAGACAGACGAGCAATTGGCCGCGAAAATAAGCGATGATGTAATGATTGATCTCGGACAAGACTTCCGCGACTTCGTCTTTGAGCGGCGAGGGACGCAGCGGCAGATAATCTTTCCATCGTCGTTCGATGCTGGGCGTTTCTTTTAATAGGAAAAATAAATAGATCGGCACGAGGACAAGGCTGAGCAAGAATCCGGTAACTCCAAGAAAGCCGCCGATGCTCGTTTTAAGAAGATTCCAAAACTTTTCGCTCCAGGCAGGCAGTTGACGTTCCAGACTGGGAATCATTCTTTCCACTGCTTCCTGAATCCGCTGGCGATCGGCCGAACTGACTTTGGAGGGGGTGGCTGCGATCGTTTCGGCCGGGGGGGCGCTCTCTTCCGGGCCTACCGTAGGGGACGGCGACACAGTTGCAGATGCATTGGGCTGTGCGCGCGGTGCCGGGGAACTGAGCAGCCAGTTGACAAAATTCGTAGTGGGCGATCCGGTTTTGCCGCGCACGCCGACGGGCATGCCAAACGCTCGATCGTAGCGAACGATAAGATCGACAACGCGATCGCGCGCCTTTTGGGTATAGCCAGGAAGTTCCTTCGCAAAATTCGCGCTCTGCATCGAAATCGTCGGTGCGAGCCAGGCGATCAATCCGCCGAGCGCGAAAAAGGCGACGCCGAAAACAAGAAGAACCGCTTTGGTGCGGTCAAGGCCGCCCCGGCACATTCGCGTCACGAGCGGATCGAGGAGATAAGCGAGGATCGCGGCGATCGCCACCGGAATTAAAATTGGCTGAAGGAATGCGATTACGTTCGCGGCCACCCATATGACCGATCCCGCGATCGCGACAAGAAAAACGGTGAAGAACGCGGACAGCGCAGCCCACATTGTCTTACGTTGCCACGGTGTCGGATATCTACTCATGCAAGCATGGGAGCGCTCTTCGGTTCAGGGATAACGACGCAAGATCGACATCGTTGGTTATTGAAGCGGATCGGTCCTGGCCGGACCACTCTTCGTTATGGCCGTCTTGGTACTGTCGATCTTCTCGGCCAATCTTTTGTTTTGAGGGTCGAGCGCCATTGCCTTCTGCCATGCTTCCAAAGCCTGCGGAACTCGGGTCAGCTTTAGATATGTATCGCCGATATGTTCGAACACGACCGGATCATCCTTCGCCATATTCTTAGCGGCGCGAAGCAAATCGGTCAGGGCTTGCGCAAATTTTCCCTGCCGAAACTCGAGCCAACCGAGGCTGTCGAGATAAGCACCATTGTTTGGCTCGATTTTGAGCGCGCGTTTGATCATATCGTCGGCTTCGTCGAGGTGCAGGTTGTGCTCCGCCCACATGTAGCCGAGATAGTTGCACGCTTCAGCCGCGTTGGCTGGATCCAAGGTAATTGATTTGCGAAATAAGTCGGCCGCTTTTTCATACAAGCCTGCCTGCTCGGCCGTGGCCCCATAATTAAAATAAAAACGAGCGTTGACGATTTCATTGTCTTCGAGCTCAGCCTGGTGCAGCGCTTCTTCAAAAGTGGCGACGGCTTGTTGAGTATGCTTTGCTTCGCGCTGAGCAAGAGCAAGATAGTAAATGATCTCAGGAGCGTCCGCGAAACGGCTGCGTGCTTCGGTGAGAATTTTCACCGCACGCTCGGCATCTTTTACAGGCCCAAGGAGCAGCTCCGCCAGCCGCAGGTAGGTGTTGGCCCGAGTTGGATTTATCAACAGGCTTTGCTCGTAACTTGCTGCCGCTTTGGCGAACTCGGCTTTTGCCTGCTCGATCTGGTTTGCCCGCTGCAGTGACCGCGCGTCGTCATCCAAGACTTCGGCGAGCAAGTCATATGGTTGGTATTTTTCAGGATGTTCTTTGATGACTTGCTCGAGCATCTCAACCGCCTTCGCCCGTTGGTTGGTCAAGACAAAACCGGTAGCGAGTTTTTCGCGCGCGTTGACATCGTCAGGCTGCAATTCGAGCACGCGGAGATAGAGCGGGATGGCCTCCTTTATTTGCTGGGATGAAGCGTAATAATCCGCAAAGTCTTTTAGGATCGCGGAATCCTCCACGGCATG
>QHRC01000129.1:0-453 GCA_003219995.1 Verrucomicrobiota bacterium | reverse complement strand
AGAGACGCTGATAAGCGTCGATGTTGCGTGGATTGAGCGCGATAGCCCGGTTTGCGTAATCGACGGCCTGGTCGGTTTTCTTGAGATACCTCGCGTAGATGAAGGCAAGCTGGAGGTAGGGCTCGGATTCATTCGGATTTTTTGCGATCGCGTCTTTAAGAACATCGATCGCCTGGGGAAAATCATCCTGCCGTGCGAGCAAAGCGGCTACACGCGATGCAAGTTCGGATTGACCTGGATCGACGTTAAGCACTTTACGATACGCTTCCAGCGCCTTGCTCATCTCGCCGTTTTCCTCGTACGAAGTCCCTTCGACAAAATGAGCAAGCGCCTCGGCTCGGTGCTCGCCTTCCGGACGAAGGGCGAGGTCCTTCGCTGGCGCGAGGCTAAAAGAATCGTCCTGCAGCGCGAGTTTTCTCTGCGTGGAAGGCGAAGACTGAATCTTGGGCAGGA
>QHRC01000128.1:10780-18339 GCA_003219995.1 Verrucomicrobiota bacterium | reverse complement strand
CTCTGTTCTCCGCCACCCGGTTGTTCTTGCGAGACAAAGTGCCCCGGCGCAGGGGCCGCGCTGGCGAAAATTCTCCGCCTTCAAAGATCGACAAACTACACGAACAAATCGGTTGACAACCATTTGCGCTGCTCGCAAAGTCAACACTCCTTTTTATTATGCTCGCCCCGCCGCTCACTCCCTTCGTTCTTGCCGGCGAGTCGCCGACCATTCTTCAATTCCCGACGGAAGCATTCCGCCCCGTCCATTCCTTGCGCAATATGACGACTCAACTCCTCCAGGAAGCAGCCCAAGTCATCCCAAATCAGCAACTCCTGATCAACGTTGTCTCCAAGCGCGTGCGTCAGCTCGGTTTGGGACATCGGCCGATGGTGGAGGTAGGTCCGCGTGCTTCCCTTACCGACATCGCGCTCAAGGAAATCATCGCCGGCAAGCTCACCTACGAATCGATCAAAGATTCGGCCGACGGCGCCTAAATCGGAGCACAGGCATCTTGCCTGTTCAATATGGCGGCTGAGTCGATTCTCAATCGCAAGGCATTGCGCGACTATCACATTCTCGAGCGCTACGAGGCTGGCCTCGCGCTGAAGGGCAGTGAGGTCAAATCCATCCGCGCTGGCAAAGCGAACATCAGCGACGCTTTCGCGCGCATCGAAAATGGCGAAGCCTTTCTCTACAACGCCGACATTCAACCATATGAGCGGGCCAGCCATGAAATTCCGGCAGCCAAACGAGTGCGCAAATTGTTGTTACATCGACAAGAGATTGCGAAGCTTTACGGCGAGACGCAAGTCGCCGGGCGCGCTCTGGTCGTTCTCAAACTCTATTGGAAGAACGGAAAGCTCAAAGCCGAGCTCGGTCTCGCCCACGGCAAAGTCGCACGCGACAAGCGCGCCGATCTGAAAAAACGCGCCGTCGACCGCGAGACCGCGCGCGAAGTCGCCCGTTTCAATCGGCGCCACGCGTAGATCGATATCGTCCGTATGTTTACAAGTCGATTCTCCTTTGATGGGAGAATCGTTTTGATCACGGGAGGTTCGCGTGGATTGGGCCTGGCACTGGCGCGGGAAGCTTGTGCGCTTGGTGCGCGCGTGGCCTTGCTCGCGCGCGATCCAAACGAACTTGCGCGAGCTCGCGATGATCTGAGGCGAAATGGTGGCGACGCGTTGCCGGTCGAGTGCGATTTACTCGAGCCAGCGGCAATCGAGCAGGCCGTGACAAGAATTGTCGATCACTTCGGCGGTCTCGATGTTGTGATCAACAATGCTGGCATCATTGAAGTCGGCCCACTCGCGCATATGAAGCGTGCCGATTTCGAAAAAGCGATGATGCTTCACTTTTGGGCGCCCTACCACGTCACTGGGGAAGCGATTCCGCATTTCCGCCGGCGCGGAGGTGGACGCATTGTCAACATCTCTTCCATCGGCGGGAAAATCGCCGTTCCGCACATGGCGCCCTACACGTCGAGCAAATTTGCGCTTGTCGGTTTCTCGGATGCAATCCGGGCGGAATTAGCGCGCGAGAATATTTACGTCACGACCGTCACGCCTGGAATGATGCGCACTGGCTCGCACAGCTTCGCGAAATTCAAGGGCGATTACGCGGCCGAATACAAACGATTTACCGCAGCGAGCAGGTTGCCATTCGCTTCCATTTCTGCTGAGCGCGCGGCGCGAAAAATTCTCGTAGCGTGCGCGAGCGGTCGGCCCGCCCTTGTCATGCCATTGGCGGCGCGGCTTATGACTATTGCGAACGCGCTCTTTCCAAATCTCTTTGGGCGGATGATGAAAGTCGCGAACGGCTTTTTGCCATCGCCGAGTGGACCCGGCGGCGATGAGCCGCGTCGCGGGTCGGAAATTCGGTGAAAGCGAAGCGCCTCTTTGTTGCGATCGATTTGACAGAATCAATCAAACACTTCCTTGTCGATCTTGATCCGAACATTCGCGGTGTTCGCTGGACTGCGCCGGAGCAAATGCATCTCACTCTCGGTTTTTTTGGGTCGGTCCCGGAAGATGTCGATCTTGCACTCCGCGAAAAACTCAGCATGATTCAGTTCGGCGCTTTTTTTCTGCCAATCGCGGGCGTGGGAACCTTTCCGCCAAAAGGTTTGCCGGACATTATTTGGATCGGCGTTGGTCGTGGACATCCGCACCTGTTCCAGTTGCACAAGCGCGTCAGCGACGCCGCTATCGCCGTCGGTCTGGAACCGGATCTGCGTCCGTGGCATCCGCACATTACGCTTGCGCGTTGCCGGAACGTTCCGTCGCATCTGGTGCGCCGTTTTGTGAAATCGAATGTCGATCTGGACGCGGGAATGGTTCGCGTCGAATCGTTTCATCTTTATTCAAGCCAGCTGCAACCGAAAGGCCCGGTACACACTCGCGAATTGACACTCTTCTGTAGCGGCGGTCGGAGCCTGCCCTGAGCTCAGCCGAAGGGACCGCCGGCAAATAGGGTCGACGCTCATGGAGCGCCCTACAGGCCGCGACTCGATAGCGGCGCGGCTATATGCTCGAGCGATCGCCGCTCCGCGGGCACGCCAATCCACGCCTCCGTCAATGCGCCAAAAATCATGAGCGCAGCACCGATGAGATATCCGATGAACAATGCCGTGGTCGATCCTGTCCCGATGATCCATCCGAACAGCAGCGGCGCCCCTACTCCGCCCGCGAGTGTTCCAATCGCGTAGAAAATCGCGATCGCAAACGCGCGAATCTCGAGCGGAAAAATCTCGCTCACCGTCAAATACGCCGAGCTCGCTGCGGCCGAGGCGATAAAGAAAATGATCGTCCAGGCCATGGTTTGTGTTTGAGCGGTTAACAGTCCGGCATAGAAGAGCCAGGCGGTCAATGCGAGCAGAATTCCGGCAAGGCCGTAGGTGATCGTGATCATTTGTTTGCGACCGATCGTATCGAACAAATGCCCGAGCAACAGTGGTCCGAGCACATTTCCCAACGCGAACGGCAACAGGTAGCCGCCCACATCTTTCTCCGGCACGCTGTAGAAACGCGTCAAGACGAGTGCGTAAGTAAAAAAGATGGCGTTGTAGAAAAAGGCCTGCGTCAGCATCAGGACAAAACCGAGGAGCGACCGTCGTCGATGTTCGTGCACGATCGCATTCCAGATCAGATCTGCCGCCACGGCGTGTGCGTACGCGTGTGAATTTGGATGGGCGGCGCATTATGCGCGGCCAAGTTTTCGGGATGCGCGACGAAACGGCGTTCGACTTCCTCGACGATTCGTTCCGCCTCAACATTTTGCCTGTGGATCATCAGCCAGCGCGGACTTTCCGGAATCCATCGCCGAAAAAAAATCACGACCAAGCCGAGCGTTGCGCCGATTCCAAAGGCAAAACGCCAACCCAGCCAGATTGGCAATCGTCGCGGGTCGAGAAGGACAAGCGTCGCTGCTGAGCCGAGCGCCGCGCCAATCCAGTACGATCCGTTGATCATTAAGTCCACCCGGCCGCGCACGCGCGCCGGAATCAGTTCGTCGATGGCGGAGTTAATCGCGGCATATTCGCCACCAATACCCGCTCCCGTCAGCGCACGAAAAAAAGCGTAACTCGCAAAACTCCAGGAAAACGCAGTCAGGCCGGTTGCGATCAGATAAACCGCAACCGTAACGAAGAACAATCGTTTACGGCCAAGTCGATCGGTTCCATAGCCAAAAAGCAGCGCGCCGATCACGGCGCCCGCGAGGTAAAACGTCGCGCTTGCGCCCACTTGAGTTGGGGTTAGTCCGAGCGTCTCGGGGCGCGTCAAAATTCCGCCTAACGAGCCGGCCAGCGTGACTTCGAGTCCATCGAGAATCCAGGTTGCCCCGAGCGAGACAACAATCAGCCAATGCCACCGGCTCCATGGCATCCGGTCTAGCCGCGCTGGCACGTATGATTCGATCCATTCGCCATCGGCCATATTGCAACCGCCGATTGTCGCGCTACGATTTTTCGGAAGACTGCGAAGGCACCATGATGGCGTCGCGCATTCCATGCAGGAGTTTTTTATCGGCCGGAGCAATCGTGGCCAACGCGCCGCGCAGTTTTACGCGGTCGGATTCGACGAAGAAATACGGACAAAGGCGAACCCGACCTTTCATTGTTTTTAATTCGCCTGATTCGGGATCCCAGTATCGATGTTCGAACAACCGGCCTTTGTGAAAGCGCTGTAGAATTGTTGGTGACGACTCGAAGGTCGCGAGCGCATTGTCGATCCTTCGTTGCCATTCGGCGTGCGGAAGATCGGCGCCGAGCGCAATTCCGCGGCTCCCCCAGCCGAGCGGCGAAAATCCGCTTACTTTCAAAAGAAGATCGCGATCTTTCTGGCTGAATTTAGCGGCTTCGTGCCAATCATGAATTTCGAGGCGCGGAATGACTGCGTGTTGCGGCAGCGGCGTCGGATCAAGCAGCCAGGAGTAGGGAATTACCTCCTGCAATTTGACGAAATATTTTTCACCCAGTTCGCGTCGCCAAAATTCGTGCAACGGTTGCAGCCAGAAAAGGGCGAACCACATTTTCTCTTCAAGATAAGGCTTGATCGGGGGCGTGATTGAAATTCGACCTTCCTCATTTGCGCGCAGTGTTTTATCGATCTTGGGAATGTTTGGCAGATCAAACAGCTCGAAGAACCGGTAGACAGCGCGGCTATTCTGCGGCTCGTAGTTTTCCGCTGCGACTACACGCCATTCGAGATCACGATGTCGATCTTTCAATCGTGCAGCGATCCATTCCATTTCCGGCCGGTAAGTTGCGGCTTCCTGCGAAATGACAATGTCACCGCCGTTTGGCAAAACGCCTCGGAATCCATCGAGCATTCCATCCGCGCCGCCGACAATCTCGTTCTCGAACGTCGAGTAGGTTTGGTTGAGCCAGCCGGTCAATCCGATTCCGCCCGGCACGGAGTCGATTTCTGCAATGATGTAACCGCTCTCGGTTAGAATGAGATCCGGACGAATGATTCGCGGCAGATCGTCGCGGATTTCTTTTCGGCGCGAGAACTCAATCAGCTCTGGGGGTTTTCCAGCGTCGAGATAATGCGCAATCCAGGCAGGCTGTTTGCCTTTAACGCTCAGTTGATAAAGTTGATTGCACGCGCGCTGAAAAATAAGAAGGCGATGGCCAAGTTGCTCGAGCTCGGCCAGAATTTTTTTCTCGATCGGAAACGGATCCGGCGAAATCAGCCAGTCCTTTTCGGCGAAGAGACCTTCTTTGGGGAAAGCGGCGCGGATCGCCGCGCGCTTCTCGCTCTCGGCAACCGCGACCATGTTTGAGGTTTGAGGTCTGAGATTTGATTTCAACACGGGTGCGACGACTGCGGATAACACATCAAACATCAAACATCGAACATCAAACCTCCAGTTATCTTCCCGCCGCCATTCGCTTCAACGCAAGCTTCACCAGGTCCTGCGCCGATTTCGCTTCGCCTTTTTGCTGCATTTCGCGAACGCTTTTATGCGCATCGATTTGTTTGTAGCCCAGCGCGATTAATGCAAGGACCGCTTCATTTGCCTGCTCCTCCTCGGGTGTAGGCGCATGGGCCGCGCTCGCCGCTTCCCACGCCGCGGCCACGCCGAGTTTATCTTTTAATTCGAGAACGATCCGCTCCGCAGTTTTTTTTCCGAGGCCGCTGATTTTGGCCAACGCGGTTACGTCCGAATTTACGACGGCGCTCTTAAAATTACTCACGCTCATTCCACTCAACACGGCAAGCGCGAGCTTCGGTCCGATGCCGCTCACGTTGTTAACGAGCAATCGAAACAAATCGCGTTCCGCCGCGCTCATGAATCCGTAAAGCACATGTGCGTCTTCGCGAACATGCAGGTGAGTCAGGATGCGCACCGATTGCCCGGCCGCGGGAAGTTTGTCGTAACTCGAAAGTGGGATAAAGACTTCGTAGCCAATTCCATTGACATCGACAATCGCCTGCGTCGGCAATGCGCCGACCAGCTTGCCTTCGAGAAACGTGATCATCGGAATCGTTAAATCGTTAAATCGCTAAATCGTCAAATGCGATTACTCGGGCTTTAGCACGAGCGTGAGATCGACATGCTTGCCTTTCGCGATGTTAAAGCCGTGGCTGGAGAACCTTTTCCCGTTCGCCGGCGAAGACATGGCAAAATCCATCGGCATAATTACAAATCGAGGGCCGGCTTTTTCCATGAATTCTTCGACCTTCTCCCGGCGGAGCGTGGTCATAAATCCCCTAGCTCGGCCGCGAAAATACCAAACCAGGCTCGGCTCGGTAAAATTAACGGCGCCAAATTCCATTTCAGGTACCAACTCGCTGCGTGACTGCTTGAAAAGATCTGCCGCAGGAAAAAATCGAGCAACGAATGGAGGCAGCAGTAGTGCCATAGCCAAAAGTAAAACGGCGGCCACGGCCGCAAATTTCCGAAACGTTCGCACCGAAAATTGCACTGCCGCCAAATGCCTGGCCAGAAGCAGAGCGAGCAGCGGAAACACCGGCAGCGTGTAATGCGGCAATTTTGTTTTTACCAGCGTGAAGATAACGAAGATGACAGCGCTACCGGAGAGAAGGTAATTGTCGATCTTGTCTCGCTCTTTCCATAGTCGCTGGGCGAGCCAGGGAAGTTTGATCGACCATGGAAAAAAACTGGCGAAGAGGGTTACAAAATAAAAGGGAAGCAGCAGGAGATATACGCCAAACGAATTCGCGCCGTGACCTTCCATCGCTCCAAACGATCGCCCGATTACGTGGCGGCCAATTCCAATCGTAAGAAATTCACCGTGCGTTCGGGTCAACGCGGGAATTCCCCAGAGCGCGACGACCGCAACGGTCAGGGCGAGCCCGCGCAAAAATTTGAAACGCTTCGCCACTTGTTTTTCGCTCGCAAAAAAGAGCGCGCACCCAATCGTTAAAAACGGCGCCCAGCCGATTGGTCCTTTCGTTAGAAATGCAAATGCGAGCGAAAGATAGAACATCGGCCACCAAAACCAATTGAGGGTTGGACGTTGCGCGTTGCTGGTTGCGCGTTCCGCTGAAAATCCAAGCAGTTCGTATCCGCTGCAGTGCGCCAGGGTGACGAACAAAACCAGCCACATATCCGCAACCGCCGCTTTGGCGTGCACGAAAGTTTGGAGTGAGAGGGTGAAGATGATCGCCGCCCACCAGCCGATACGATTTGTCCCGATGCGCGCTCCCCAGGCGAAGATCGATAATGCAGTGAGCGCGGCCGCAATGGCCGATGGAAAACGCGCCGCGAAATCGTTTTCTCCGAAGATTCTGTAGCTGGCGACTTGCGCCCAGTAGGTGAGGGGAGGTTTGTCGAAGCGGAAGTGATTGTTGAAATAAGGAATGATGTAATCGCCGCGCTCGATCATTTCGCGCGACGCTTCGGCGAAGCGGGGCTCGTCCCGATCGACGAGCGGAAGATTCCACGTGCCGGCGACGTGAAAGAGCACGCAGCCGATAAAGAGGAAGGCGGAATTGCGGATTGCGGATTTCAAGTGCGGACCCAAAATAGCGTTCGGCAAATGTGACGGGAACTTATTTGTGAAGAGCAGGCTCGTTTTTTATTGGCTGATCGGCATCGCGATTGCC
>QHRC01000128.1:9674-10692 GCA_003219995.1 Verrucomicrobiota bacterium | reverse complement strand
GATTGGACCGAACATTTTGCGCTTGGCATCACGCTGCTCGCGATCGCGTGGTGGCGTAGCAACAGAAAATGGACGCGCATCTTTTTGTCGATGTTAATCGCGCTTGCACTTGCTGGTGCTGCTGCCAGGGTCGTCAAAATCGCGAGCGGTCGCGCACGACCGTCCGTAAAAACGGAAGAAGTCTGGAACGGATTGAAATTTAGTTCTAATTATCACGCATTTCCTTCCGGTCACACTGCTGCTTCTGCAGCATTTTTCACCGTGTTACTGCTCGCGAATTGGCGGATCGGCCTTGCTTGTCTCCCGATCCCAATTTTGATCGGTGTCTCGCGCATGTACGTTGCCGCGCACTATTTATCTGACGTCATTTGCGCAGCGATTCTGGGAATTCTTTGCGCGCTCATTGTCGGGCGGCTGCTTCGTCGCCAAATCGAAAGTCGAAAATCGAAAATTGAATGGCCTGCCAAGGCGTAGTCTTGGAGCGATGCCACAATGATTTCAGCGAACGAAGCCCGCCTTCGTTTCACTCCGGCGTGGCACCATTCGCTTGCGCTTCGCTTCAAGCGAAGGCTGGCGGAGGGGGTGGGATTCGAACCCACGAGGCCTTTCGGCCTGCCGGTTTTCAAGACCGGAGCCATAAACCACTCGACCACCCCTCCAGGAAAATCTCAGTTCGATGGAAGTGTGCCATTGCAGAGCGCTTGATCAAGTTGCAGGCACTGTGGCGGCGCTTTACGAGCGCCGAGCCTGAATTAATTCGGCGGTCAATAGACCGCCGCTACAGAAATCATACTAGACCTACAGATATGTTCATGTGAACTTATCACGTGGTGAAGAAGTTCCGACAGATCGTTAAAGAGACGCCACAGAGTTCGGCTCCGATTCATGGCCGGGGCGCGTCCTGGAGTCCGGCCAACCGTTTCGAGAAGTTGCATGTCGATCTTAGCGATGTCGATGTTGATCCTGCGGAAGCGGAAGAACAGCCGCGCCGCGCGACTCAGTATTTTCGCGATGGCTC
>QHRC01000128.1:0-9638 GCA_003219995.1 Verrucomicrobiota bacterium | reverse complement strand
CCGGATGTCGGCTTCGAAACGAGCGTGAATCCTTATCGGGGCTGCCAGCATGGTTGCATCTACTGTTACGCGCGGCCGACCCACGAATATCTCGGGTTTTCAGCAGGACTCGATTTCGAGAGCAAAATCATGGTGAAAATGAACGCGCCGGAATTATTGCGAGAGGAACTGGAATCGCCACACTGGCGGCCGCAAGTGATCGTAATGAGCGGCGTAACCGATCCCTACCAGCCAGTCGAGAAACAATTGCGAATCACCCGACGTTGTCTTGAAGTGCTCGCACAATTTCGCAATCCGGTTGCGATCATTACGAAGAATCGCCTCGTGACGCGAGATGTCGATCTTTTGCAGGAGCTCGCGAATTTTGACGCGGCCGCGGTGAACATTTCCATCACGTCGCTCAATCCAAAATTGCAACGGGTACTCGAACCGCGTACATCTTCACCCGAAGCGCGTTTGGATGCGGTCAAGCAACTTCGAGCCGCAGGAGTTCCCGTTGGCGTGATGATGGCGCCGATTATCCCGGGGCTAACCGACCATGAAGCGCCAAAGATCCTTGAGGCATGCGCGAAAGCGGGCGCGCAATTTGCTGGATACACGATCGTGCGTTTACCGTGGGCAGTCGCGCCGCTTTTCGAGCACTGGCTGGAAGAACATTTTCCCGATCGCAAAGAGAAGGTGCTCGGTCGCATCCGGAATCTGCGCGGAAATGGCCGGCTGAACAATTCAGAGTGGCACACCCGCATGACCGGCGAAGGAATTTTCGCCGAGCAAATTGCCTCGCTCTTTGAAGTTGGTCGCCGTCGCGCTGGAATCGGCGCGCGGCCGCAGCTTTCCACGGCAGCGTTTCGTCGTCCGCGCGAACAGCTCAGTTTGTGGTAGGGACAGCGCGCTGCGCTGTCCGCGGACGCCGCGGCGCAGCGTCCCTACCTCGCGGATTTCGCGAGCGTAACCCGCCCCAAGATCGACATCATCAATAAGCCGCCGATGAGACCAAACGGCGCCATGAAATAGAAATAGTTGCCCCAGCTACGGTCGAGAAGCGTCCCGAGGAAGTAGCCAGCCAGACTTCCGCCGAAATATTGGAATGAATCGATCACCCCGGAGGCAGAGCCGGCCATTTTTGCGCCGCCGATGTCCATGGCGGCCGCCGTTCCGAGGATTGAATGAGTCGCGTTGGCGGTGAGCGAGATGAGAATGAGAAAAAAAATCGCTGCGTTCAAGCTATGAAATTGTGCTGCGGCGAGAATGACGAGCGTTTCGAGAAAATAGAGGCCGGCCGCGACCGGTGCGCGACGCCCATTGAAAACTTTGTCGGAGATAAACCCGGAAATGAGAGAGCCGACGGATGCGACAAACGGGATCGAAAAAGCAACCAGTTGAAATTGCGTAGATTGGTAATCGATGTGATGCACTTCCTGCAGGAAGCGCGGGAACCATTGATCGAGGGACTGGCGGACCGAGCCCGTGCAGGCATAGGCGCATGCCACAATCCAGATGACGGGATTAGTTACG
This sequence comes from Verrucomicrobiota bacterium, assembly GCA_003219995.1. Lineage (GTDB taxonomy): Bacteria > Verrucomicrobiota > Verrucomicrobiia > Chthoniobacterales > UBA10450 > UBA10450. The sequence continues at coordinate 8,123 of QHRC01000128.1, read as the reverse complement.
ATGATTTTGAAGACGTCGAAGGCTTTGGCCTGCGCTTCTCCGCCGGTTTCCTCCTCCGGGTTGACCGGCGGAAAGTTCGCTTCCTCCGGCGTGTCTTTCACGATCAGCGCCATCGAGGCGCCGATTACGAGCGCGATGGCCGCTGGAATCCAAAATAACCACCGCCAATGCAACGGCGGAATTCGGATCAGCCCGAGAAAAGTAAATCCCGCGAGCAACGCCGGCCCGAGTTTAAAAATGGCGAAGCGGCCGAGATTGATCATGAAACCAAAGATCCCGGCAAACCCTCCGCGCTCGGTATGACGGAACCACGCGGCATTTATTTTTACCATTCCCGGCGAGCCGAAGGCCTGCAGGTAGCCATCGATTCCGCGAATCAGAACAAACAGCCAAAGTAATCCCCAGAACGACGCGACTCCAAACACGACGTTCATGACAATCGTGCCAGCCGCTCCAATGAGCATTGCGCGTTTTCCGCCAAGTCGGTCGGCCAGAAGCCCATTCACAATTTGTCCGCAGGCGTAAGCGAGGAGCGCAGTTGTGATGATGCTCCCAATTTGTGCTTTGCTAAAGCCGAACTCGCCGCTGATGGCGCTGCTGGCGAGAGGCAGGTTGTAACGGCACATGTAGAACGACGTGTAGAGCAGGCCGATGAACGCCCAGTTCAATCCCCGGCGCGGGCGAAAACCCGGCGGGTGCGGAACGAAAACGGCGGCATTCGCCGATTGAGTCATGATTTGAAGATGCGTCGGATCGAAGCACCCGCGCAACGGCAAACGATTTTCGCTCGTCTGCCGCTCTTACGAAATCCAAACCGTTTTCGTGTTCATGAACTCACGAATCCCGGCGGCGCCGAGTTCGCGGCCGAAGCCGGAACGCTTTACTCCGCCGAACGGCAGCCTCGGGTCCGACGCGACCATGGCATTGATAAAGACCATTCCGGCTTCGAGCTCCGATGCGAACAGCTCTTGTTCGGCGCGATCGTTCGTCCAGGCGCTCGCCCCAAGGCCAAAAGAAGTGCCGTTTGCGATTTCCACCGCGTCGTCTGCGTTTCGGACGCGAAAAATCGACGCGACCGGACCGAAAACTTCTTCACGGTAGGCCGGCGAATCGTTCGGGACATCAACAAGAACCGTCGGCTCGTAAAAATAACCGCGGCCATGAATCCGATTTCCGCCGGTCAATAATTTCGCGCCCGCCGCGATCGATTTCTGAACTTGCTCATGAACGCCGAGAAGAATTTGTTCCGTCGCCAGCGGACCGATCTCAGTCGTCTCATCGAGGGGATCGCCGATTTTTAACCCGCGCATGCGTTCGACAAATTGTTGCAGGAATTGGTCGTAAATCTTGTCCGCGATTAAAAAGCGCTTCGCCGCGATGCAGGATTGTCCGCTATTGATTGTGCGGGCCAGGACCGCCGTGCTCATTGCGGATTCAAAATCGGCGCTCGGCATGACAATGAAGGCATCGCTGCCGCCAAGCTCGAGCACGCTTTTTTTGATCTCGCGCGCGGCTGTGCTTGCTACCGCGCTGCCGGCACGCTCGCTGCCGGTAAGCGTGACCGCTTTGACGCGTTGATCGACGATCACTTTTTCGGCTTGTCCCGCTTCAATCAGCAGTGTTTGAAAAACACCGTCGTCGAATCCGGCGCGACAAAATATCTCCTCAATCGCGAGCGCGCATTGTGGCACGTTGGCCGCGTGTTTGAGCAGTCCCACATTCCCCGCCATCAAGGCCGGCGCTGCGAATCGAAAGACCTGCCAGAAAGGAAAATTCCACGGCATGATCGCGAGGACTGGACCAAGCGGCTCATAACGCACATAACTTCGCGCCGCGTTCGTCTGCGCGGGCTCATCTTCCAGAAAACGCTCTGCGTTCTCGGCGTAAAATCGGCAAACGCGCGCACATTTCATGATTTCATCCATCGCGCCGCGCAGTAATTTTCCCATCTCGAGCGTGATTGTCCGGGCGAACTCTTCCTTCTCCTGCTCGAGCAACGAGCCCGCCGCCATCAAAAGCTGCGCGCGTTTGGCAAACGGTTCCCGCCGATGGTGTTCGAAGGCGCGCGCCGCGCGCTTCAAACACTTTTCGATTTCGTTCTCATCGAAGGCCGAGAACTCCTTAAGCTTTTCGCCCGTAGCCGGATTGATCGAGGTGATGGACATTGTCGATCTTACTGTGGCGCAAGTTTCGAACTTGCGAACCAAAAAACGCGAGTGGAGGGCACCGCGCTGTCGGCGCCTTGGTGCTAGGGACACGACAGCGGGTGTCCCTCGTAGGATTTACAGTCGCAGACCTTTTGGGATCAAAGCGCGGTCGAGCAAGTCGAAAACCGTTTGCACAAGCAGTGCCAGAAGCGCCGCCGGAATTGCGCCCTGTAAAATCGTCGCGTGATCGTTCAAGTTCAATCCGCTCAAAATCGGCTCACCCAGAATCACAGCGCTGGTTTTGATTCCGGAAAGGATCGAGCGCGACGCCATCGGCAAATAAATTTTTCTAAGTTGCGCCAGTGGCTCGAGCCCGAGCGCGATCGCGGAATCGCGGATCGGTTGCGCGATGTCCTGCAGGCCGGAGGCGGTGTTGCGAACAATTGGAAGAAGTCCGTAAAGAAAAAGCGCCGCGATGGCGGTGCGCACACTGATTCCAAAAAACGGCAATGGAACAAGGAGAGCAAGCAGGGCGAGCGATGGAATTGTTTGCACGACGCTGGCGAAGCCGAGAATGGCGTGACCAATCGCGCCGCCCCGACTGGCGAGAATCCCGAGCGGAACACCGACGATGACCGATAGAAGCAAAGAGATGCCGGCGAGCTGGAGATGACGCAGTGTCCAGCGCGCAAGTTTGCGTGAGAAATTTTCGCCCGCAGGGATTGTCGATGTAACGCCGCCGTCAAAATATAAACTCGCCGCTCTCGTGTAATTTTTCGTGCGTTCGGCTTCAGCGTTCAGCCGGATCATGCGGGCTTCATCCAGTGTGCCTTCGAGTTTGTGCAAAACGGCGACTATCGATGTTGGCAAGGCGAGACGAAACAAAAACACGGCGTCGTAGCGCGGGAAAAATTGGCGGTCATCTTCCAGGACAACCAGATTGTTCTCGCCGATTTTCGCGTCGGTTGAATAGGCGTCTTTGACGTCAATCGAGCCCTTGGCCAGGGCCGCGTAGCCCAAGGCGTGATCGATCCCGATGACGTTCTGTTGAGGAAGCTGGTAACGCTCACGCAGCGGCTGCCATCCATCCTGTCGATCCAGGAATTCGTGGGTGAGCCCAAATTTTAGTTCCTGATGTTTTTGCAAATCGCTGATCGTGCGCAGCGCGAGCCGTTGCGATTCCTCGCGCCGCATGACCAGCGCATAGGTGTTGTTAAACCCAAGCGGCTCGGTGATTCCAATGCTGAACTTCGCGAGTAAGTCGCGAATCTCCTGGATCGACAATCGACGGTCTGTTTTCAAAATCTGCTGAGCGATCGTGCCGGTGTATTCCGGATAGGCGTCAATTTGCGCGCCGCGCAATGCTTCCCAAAGAATGATCGTGCCGCCCATACCTTGGCGATGTTCCGTGGCAATTCCTGCTTCGTTCAAAGCACGACTGGCGATTTCGCCGAGCACATAAGATTCAGTAAATTTTTTTGAGCCGATCGTAACCGGCTGCGCGTTTACGGACAACGCGCTTACGAAAAAAAACAGGATCGCTAGAGCGAAGCTCCTGTAGGGGGCGACGCTGTCGTCCCTGGGAAGCCAACGGCTTCCCCTACAAAAATTCGACGGCTCGACAGAGTCTCGCCCTACCAAGAGGTTCCGCGCGAAGAACGATTTCATGCAAGGGCGAGCCTTCGTTGCGCGTTGAGAAATTCTGAAACGAAAGCGTCGGCTGGTTTTTCGCGAAGATCGACGATCGAACCTTGCTGAACAATTCGGCCTCCGTTCATGAGTACGATTTTGTGACCGAGATAGGCCGCCTCCGCCAGATCATGTGTGACCAGAAGTGCCGTTTGCTGCAAACGCGCGAAAATTTCCTTCAGATCTTTTTGCAAAGAAGCGCGCACCAGCGGATCGAGCGCGCCGAGCGGCTCATCGAGAAGCAGTAGCTCGGGCGATAGCATCAAAGCTCGCATTAAACTGACGCGCTGACGCTGGCCGCCGGAGAGTTCGACTGGGTATCGGGCGAGCAGATTTTCAGATAGCCTTGTCAGCTCGCATAATTCCGAAAGCCGTTCGCGCATTTCGGGAGCGGCTTTTCCAAGATGACGCGCCATCAAGAGAACATTTGCGCGGGCGGTAAGATGAGGAAATAAACCGCCTTCCTGAATGACGTAACCGATGCGGCGGCGCAACCTGTCGATGTTGTTGGGCGTGATCGGTGCGCCATTAAAGTCAACTGTGCCGGCGTCAGGCTCAATCAGGCGGATGATGATCCGGAGCAGCGTCGATTTACCGCAACCGCTTGGGCCAATCAAAACGGTGGTTTTGCCGCGCTCGATCGCGAGATTAGTAGGCTGAAGCGCCTTCGCGTCGCCGAAGTTTTTTTGGATGCTAGCGAGTTGAACAAGCGAGTCCATAAAATCGGGAGATGCTTCGACTTCGCTCAGCATGACAAAACAACATCGACAAGTTGAACCAGGCCGCTCATTTCTTTGTAGTCGCTTCGCTCGGCAAAGCGCGACGCGCAAGTGCCAAGCGAGACACGCGTCGCGCCGCTCGGAGGGCGGCGGCTACAGTTTCACCGTGAAATAGAAAACGCCAAACAAGCGCGCCTCATCCGTCCATATTCGGGCAAACTCGAATCCAGCGTCGCGGGCGAGTGCCGTGAAACCTTCCGGAGTGTATTTGTAAGAAAATTCTGTGATGATTTTTTCGCCGGAGCGAAAACGAAATTCATGATTGGCGATGTGAACAGTCTGATCGATCTGGCTGATGAGATACATCTCGATTCGGCCGGCGGCTGAATTGTAAGTGGCGCGATGGCGCCACCGCTCCAAATCAAAATCCGCTTGAAGCTCGTGGTTGGCGCGCCTGAGCAAGTTCAAGTTAAATCGCGCAGTCACGCCCCGACTGTCGTTGTAAGCGCGCTCGAGAACAGCAGGATCTTTTTGCAAATCGACGCCGATGAAAAGTCCACCGTCTTTATCGCAAAGATCGATAATCCGGCCCAAAAACTCCGTCGCTTGCTGCGGCTCGAAATTGCCGATGGTCGATCCGGGAAAATAAACAATCTTGTGGGCCGATGCTCGAACCGGGGAGGGCAGATCAAACGGCTGCAAATAATCGGTGCAAAGCGGGAGAATTTCCAATTGCGGAAATAGCTGATGAAATTGCGCGGTGGACTGCCGCAGTTGCTGCTTCGAAATGTCGATCGGGATGTAAACGGCCGGCGCCTCCAACTCTTCGAGGAGAATGCGCGTCTTTGTCCCGGCCCCGGTGCCAAGACCAATCAGCTCGCAACGCGCGCCGATGCATTGTGCCATTTCGTGAGCGTAAAGCCGGAGAATCGCGGTCTCGGTTCGGGTAATGTAATATTCCGGGAGGTCGCAGATGTTTTGAAACAACGCCGCGCCGCGCTCGTCGTAAAAATATTTGCACGGCAGGGTGCGCGGCATGCGCGACAGGCCGGAGATTGTTTCTGACAAAAATTCCGATTTCGCTGGCTCGAGATCGAGCACGGCGAGCCGGGCAGGCTCGTAGTTCATGAAGGATCGCGGGCGAGCCGAATGCCTGTGAATTGCCAGCGTTTATCAGGCGGAAAAAAGTTGCGATAGGTGCGGCGAATGTGGCTGCGCGACGTGGCACAGGAACCGCCGCGCAGGACGTATTGGTTGCACATGAATTTGCCGTTGTACTCACCGAGCGCCCCCGACGCGGCGCGATAACCGGGATAGGGGGAATAAGCGCTGCGGGTCCATTCCCAAACGTCGCCAAACATTTGCGCAAGATGCCGATCCTGCCCGGAAGATCGACCGGGCTGAGGATGAAATGTTTCGCCTTCGACGAAATTTCCATCGATCTCGACCTTCGCGGCGGCGCGTTCCCATTCGAATTCAGTCGGCAAGCGTGCGCCGCTCCAATTGGCAAATGCGTCTGCTTCAAAATAACTGATGTGCGTGACCGGTTGCGACTTATCAACGGGGTGAAGACCTGAGAGTGTAAAATTCCACCACGCGCCGTCGCGCTTGATCCAGTAAAGCGGCGCCTGCCAGCGTTGTTCGTTCACCGTCATCCAGCCCAGCGAGAGCCAAAACTCCGAGCGTGTGTAACCACCGGCATCGATAAATTCGAGATATTCTCCGTTCGTCACCGGTCGGCTTGCCAGGGAGAAAGCCGGAACAAGCGCGCGATGACCCGGACTTTCATTGTCGTAGGAAAAGCCGGAGCCGTCGTGACCGATCTGGGCGATTGTTTCTTCAAAGTCGATGAAGCTTATCGGCGCAGTGTCGGGCGAAACGATACCACTCCTTCGACCCTGCTCAGGACGAACCTTACGCTCGCGAAAAACCGGGTAGAGCGGGTTTTGCGCAAAGACATGCTTGATATCGGTGATGAGCAGCTCCTGATGTTGTTGTTCGTGATGGATGCCGAGAACCACGACCGGCTCGATCTCGGCAAAAAGTTTCTCATCTGCGCGCGAAATGAGGTCGTCGATGTCCGAATCGACGGATGAACGATAGCGATGTGTTTCATCAACGGTCGGGCGCGAGATCAGGCCGCGCAGATCGCGGCGGTGCATATCTCCGGCGGCATTGTAATAGGAATTAAAAAGATAGGCATATTGCGGGACATCTGGGCGATAAGAGGCGACCCACTTTTTCAAAATGAACGTCTCGAAAAACCAGGTCGTATGAGCGAGGTGCCATTTCGTCGGGCTAACGTCAGGCATCGATTGCACGACGTAATCTTCCGGCGCGAGACTCTCGCAAAGTCGCGTAGTGAAATTCCGGACCTCGTGGAAACGCACGAGAAGTTGCTCGGCGCGCGACGGAATGCCGCGCGAGTGCGCCGGCGCAGCCGCTCTCTCGTCGACCGTTGCGGCCGCAGTTGAACTCAAGTAATTCCGCCTTCCTGTTCGAGTTCTTCTTTGCGGGCCTCGAGCATTTGATCGTGCGCCGCTTCCTCAAGTCCGCCCGTGACGAGTTGCTCACCTAATGTTTCTTCTTCTTCAACACCGGGCCGCGGCGCGCGATGTCCGGAAGAACCAGCGACGACATTCCATTCTTCGGTTACTTCGGCGTTCTGCTCGGTTTCCTCCGGAGGGCCCGGGTGCGCAATCCCCATCAATTCGCGGCGCGCCTGGTTCCAATCCGCGTCGGTAAACTCGTCGGGGTTGCGCTCATCGATCATGGCGATCTCGCGAGCGCGCTTTTCCACTTGATCCGGTGAAGGCACGCCCATCCCGTTGCCATGCAGAGAAATTTTGCCTGCGCTCTCGTGTGATTGTTCCTTCATACCAAGGTATACGAAATTAACGTGCAGAATGTCCGCCTAGTCGAGGAGATTTAGAAAATTAAAGAAAAGAGCCAACCACGATTAATTTCGCTGCGATCCGGCGGGCAGATTGCCTGCGACGAATACGGCGATGCCAAAGGAGTGCCTGTGTTTTTTTGCCACGGCTGGCCGAGCTCGCGCACAATGGCGGAGTTGACCGAGCACGCCGCACGCGATCTCGGTGTTCGAATCATTTCTCCGGATCGGCCCGGCATCAGCGGCTCTGCTTTTCAAGCGGGCCGGAAATTAGTCGATTGGCCGCCGATTGTCGATCTAAGCGAGCAGAGCGGATTGCTAAAACTTTATCGTCTACTGCTCGCGCTCTATCGGTCGCATCCGCGGCTCCTCCGCGCATTGTTCTATCTGGCGCGACCGGTTGCTTGCCTCCGTCCGCCAATTCGTTTTCGTCCGCTGCTCTTGAAATTTTTATTGCAGCCATGTGACGCAGCAGCGCTATGCGATGCAGCGGCATTTGAGGCTTGCTTCGAAAGTCAGCGTCGCGCCTGGCGCGGTTCGGCCAAAGGCGTAATGAGCGACGCGGAAATTTACGCGCAACCGTGGGGCTTCCGGTTAGAAGATGTCGAGGTACCGGTGCGGCTGTGGCATGGAAAGGAAGACCGAGCGTTTTCATTTCGCGTGGCGCAGGAAACG
>QHRC01000280.1:1282-2408 GCA_003219995.1 Verrucomicrobiota bacterium | reverse complement strand
ACACGAATTACCTTAGCGGCAGCGATTGCTTTGTTTCTGACACCAGCACTGCCCGTCAGAGCGGCAGAACATCCAGAGCATCCCAAAAAAGCGGAATCGAAAGGGCATCCGGAGAAAGGAAAGGGCGAGCAGAAGCGCGTGAGCACGGCTGATATTTCAGCCGGGATTAAGAAAAACATCGAGGCCGAAACGAAAAAGGCCAGCGACGGAAAGTTTCACGTGAAACATGAGGGCAACGACCTGGCTCTCGATCTAATAAAAGTTCACGATGACCGGCTGTCCGATCTCGGCGGCGGAAAATATTTCGCCTGCGTCGATATGAAAGCGACCGATGGCAAGACCTATGACATCGATTTCTTTCTGACTGGCGAGCCGGGAAAGATGAAAGTAACAGAGACTACCGTCCATAAGGTCGATGGAAAACCGCTCTACAATTGGAAAGAAGAAGACGGGAAGTGGAAAAAGGTCCCGGCAAGCAGCTGACGAACGAAATAATTGCGATCAGGGGCAGAGGATTGCTATGCGTTTGCTGATAGGCACCATTTTTATGTTGGCTGGCGTGTTCGCGGTGGACGCCGCCAACGAGCCTGGCATTATCAAAGGCTCCGATCAGTTCGAGTTCATTTATCGGGTCAAACTGCCGGAGATCAAAGGCGACGCCCGTGTCTGGATGCCACTGGCGAAGACAGATGCTTTTCAAACCGTGACGGCGGAGGAATTCAGTGTTCCCATCAAATGGGAAAAAGTGCAGGACCGCGATTACGGCAACGACATTTGTGTGCTTTATCCGCAATCGGCAGATAGCGGCAAGGCGATTGAGCTGCGATACCGGGTCGTGCGGCGGGAAAAAGCCGCTTACTCCGCCAGCGGCGAAGACACTTCTCGTTATCTGCGCCCGGAGAAACTGGTGCCAGTGAACGAAACGTTCAAAACGCTCGCGCTCGGTGCGACCGCCGGAAAGACAGCGGACCTCGAGCGCGCGAAGGCGTTGTACGATCACGTTGTGCGACGAATGCGTTACGATAAGTCAGGCACTGGGTGGGGTCGTGGAGATGCTGTCTACGCGTGCGACGCGCGCACCGGCAACTGCTCCGATTTTCACGCCTACTTCATCGCCCTGGCGCGC
>QHRC01000280.1:0-1156 GCA_003219995.1 Verrucomicrobiota bacterium | reverse complement strand
CGGAAGTTGGGTGCCAGTGGACATCAGTGAAGCGTGGAAGAATCCGAAACTCGCGGACTACTACTTCGGTCATAATCCGGCCAACCGTTTTGAGCTGACGAAAGGCCGCGACCTTATTGTCGAACCTGCGCCGGCGAGCGGGCCGATCAATTTTCTCGCCTATCCCTTGCTCGAGATGAACGGCGAGGTTGTAAAACCCGAGACGACGTTTTCATTCCGGCGCATCGGAAGCTGAAGCACTCATTCGGCCAGGTAGGATGGCGGCCGCGGCGACGGCGACTCGGTTCGTTTCACGATTGTGCCGTCTGACCGCCGCCAATAATCGCGTTGCTTGCGGAAAGGCATGAGCAGCGCATTGCGCAGCTGGTTATCGTCGGGTTGTGAGTAGCCTGCGATGCCGATTGCTATCTCCGCTTGTGCAATGTTGAGGCCAAGCGTCCGATGAAACCGATCCCACCACGGAAACACGACCCCGAAGTTTGAGTTGTTCTCGCGCTGGACCTGCGAGTGATGAATGCCGTGCATGCGCGGGGTCACGAGCACTTTGTTTAACCGCCGCTCGAAGTGAATGGGTAGCCGCAGATTGCTGTGGTGGAAGAGCGTGTTCGCCTGAAAGACCACTTCGTAAACAGCAAAGGCCCAACCGGAGAGACCGATCAGGCTCACTTGGACGATGCGAAAAGCGGTCGACATTGCCACTTCGCCGAAGTGAAACCGGAAGCCGGTGGAAACGTCGAGATCGGGATCGATGTGATGGACGTTGTGAAAGCGCCAGAGGAAGGGGACACGGTGATTGGCGATGTGCCAATAATAAAAAGCGAGGTCCATCAAGAGAAAACTGAGCGCGAACTCAAACGGCGCTGGCAGCGGCACAAGATGGATCACGCCAAAAGTCTTCACATTCGCCCAATGCAACGTCGCCTGTGCTGTCGGTCGCACCAGCAGCGCGGCGACGAGAAATGCCAGGGCCGAAATCGAAAAATTCACCAGCAAACGTCCGACCAGCGCGCGCGTGTTCTTTCGTAGCGGGAACAGCCGCTCCAGTACGAACAGCAGTACGAGAGTTGCAAAGACGATGAGCGGTGTGAGAACAAACTTCATTCGAGCAATTAAAAGATCGACATCTTCTTTTCCAATCGGATGTTATTTTTTCCGC
>QHRC01000091.1 GCA_003219995.1 Verrucomicrobiota bacterium | reverse complement strand
ATGAGCCGTAGATTTTTTTTCTTCTGCAAAATGGTGCGTGCATCCGCGTCGAAATCCGGCGCGACAATTACTTCAGAGAAAATTTCGCTGATCGTTTTCGCGAGCGGCTCATCAATCGTGCGGTTGCAAACGATAATGCCGCCAAATGGCGCCTGCTTGTCCGTAGCAAACGCTTTCTCCCAAGCCTTGCGAAGATCGACATCGGAACCGATACCGCACGGATTGGTGTGTTTTAAAATCGCGACCGTCGGCTGATCGAACTCAGCGATTAGATTCGTCGCTGCGCTGATGTCGAGAATGTTGTTAAAGGAAAGTTCCTTGCCGTGAAGTTTTTCATAACGTCGATCGAAATCCCCGTAGAGCGCCGCGGCTTGATGCGGATTCTCGCCATGACGCATCGGTCGTTTGTTCCTTGTTCAGGAAATTGCCGATGGCGCGGTCGTAATCGGAGCATTTGATGAAGGCTTTAATGGCCAGGTACTCGCGCAACTTCAACGTCGTCTCGCCGTCATTGTCGCGCATGTTTTCGAGCACGCGCTCGTAATCGGCGGGTTCGACCACGACCGTGACCGACTCATAATTCTTGGCGGCGCTGCGAATCATCGAGGGCCCGCCGATATCGATGTTCTCGATCGCTTCGACCAGCGTTACGTTCGGTTTCGCGATGGTTTGCTCGAATGGATACAGATTCACGACCACCAGATCGATTGGCTCAAAACCGCACTCACGTGCTTCGGCCTCGTGCTTCGGGTTGCCTCGTTTGTAAAGCAACCCGCCGTGCACACGCGGGTGCAAAGTTTTGACACGCCCTTCCAGCACCTCGGGAAATGCAGTGAAACTGGAAATCTCACGCGCCGGGATCTTTTCTTTTTTTAACAACTTCGCCGTGCCGCCTGTGGAGATGATGTCCACGCCCTGGCGTTCGAGGGCGCGGGCGAAAGCGGCGATGCCCTTTTTGTCGAAAACAGAGATGAGAGCGCGTGCAATTTTCATCGTTAAACCGTGAAGGGTTGAAGAGTTGAAGCGGTTTAACCCTTTATCGCTTTAACGCATCAACGGTCGAGAATGACGTTCTTGGCCGCAGGATAAAGCACCGGGCAACAGCCGATCGTTTCGCAAAATGCCTTGCTGAAATGACTGAGGCTTGAATAACCGACTTCGGTTGCGGCTTCGGTCACGTTGTAACGTCCCGTCCGCAGCAGTTCGGCCGCACGTTCCATTCGCACATTGCGCAAATATTGCGGAATGGTGAGGCCGACTTCGCGCGAGAAAATCCGGCTGAGATAAAAGGGACTGCAGCCGACTTCATGACCAAGTGCTTCGAGGGTGGGCGGGTTCGCCAAATCGCGCGCCAGCAGTTCTTTGGCTCGCTCGACGCGTTCGCGCGCGACGCGTTTTTGGCGCATGCAAAAAAATTCCGGGTCCTTCGGCGCAAAGAGAAAATGCGCCATTAACTCGAGTGCCTTGCTTTGGTACCAAAGAATCTGCGCCGCTTTTGTGACTGGTGGCTCGGCCAGACTGGCCACGACGTCGCGCTGTTGCGTCGACATTGGACGGGCCGGCGCGACAACGCTTCCGTTTTTATCACCAAAAATCACTCGTCGAATCTCCGGCTCCAAGCCGGCTTCATCTTGCACAAACTGCTTTTGTAAATGTTCGCGGGAGAATTCGAGAGTGACAAACTGATGATGATCGTGCGCCTGACGTGACGCGGGCACCGGCTCGTTCGCGATGGCGTAATAGCCGGAGTTCCCGGGGTGATAATCGCTCCGCCTTTGTCCATGAGCGCCGACCGCGCCCCGACCGCTGAGATTTAAACAAAACTCAAGGCTGTGCCGATGAAAACTGCGTCCCCAGTCGAGCGGTCGCGCGATGCGGAAATCATGCCACTCGATGCTGACCCCCAGCCGATCGAAATCGCCGTAAAGCTGACGCCATCCCGGTGCCACTTCACGCCATGCTCCTTGTTCGGCTTGCGCCACTTCCTTTGAAATCATCGCTTCTAATTACAAATGCCGCCGCTAAGAAAGCAAGGAAGGTTTCACTTCCTTCAGCGCGTCTCGCTCCCACTTGCCGAGGATGGACGCCGCGTCGTAAGTGCTTTGAGCGAACTCCAACAGCACTGCATCCGGCGAGTCTGCCGTGCGCACCGCGTCGTAAGGTAAAATAAATTCGTGCATGGTTGCGTTGTACGCGGCCGCTTCCGGCTGCACTTTTGCTTTCGCAAATCCAGATGGTTCCGGATATGCATACGAATAGAAGAGCGGCGTCGGGGCAGCGGCGTTGCCGGGCCAAAAGCCGAGGCTGCTCACCTCCTGCGAATAAGCCTCCCGCGTGATGGAGTCGGGCAAGTGCGGAATGCCCCCGGGATGCGGAGGTGCGGCACGACCGGAGAATCGGGTCACGGCGAGATCGAAACTGCCCCAGAAAAAATGCACTGGGCTGCATTTGCCGCAAAAGCCCGAACGAAATTCTTTGAAGACGCGATCGGCCTGAACGAGAACACGCCAGAATCGATTTGCGTAATCGCGATCATAAGCGCGGTGGGTTTCATCGCGCTCGAACGGAATCGGGTCGGGCAACTCATTGGGCATGGTGTTGATCGCAAGCGACAGATTCAATCCACCTAAGATCGACATGAGCTCGCGATAAAATTCAGCAACGCTTCGGGGCCTGAGCTCAATTTTACGCCGCACTCCGTCGTTGGTCGTGATCGACAGCTCATGATCGACAAAATCAAATTCGATTTCGAATATTCTGGCTCCATACGGAATCGGTGAAGTCGTCAGGCCTCGCGCCGTGACGTAAAGCGTGACGTGCCAGGAATGGTTCGTCCACGGGGTGAGCGCGAGCCGGATCTTACCGACGATTTGCGTCCACATGTGAAGCGTGACGCAGGTCTCTTTCCATTCCGAAAATGGCAGCGCCGGCCAAATTTCATCGCGATTTTTGTTTTGAGACAAACTCATTTGTGTCGATTCTGCGGGTCCAGATCAGTCCCGATTAATAAAATCGTCGAACGAGCGTCGCACGCGCTGGAACATGTCGCGCGCTTCGTCCTGAGCGCGGTAAAAAGCTTGTTTGATCCGCGCTTTGCTGCTGCTGATGACGCCGCCTCCCTCTTCGGTGTCTCGTTTTGCGTCACGGTCGGTTTCCACTTCCCGCATGCTGGCTCCGGCGAACATTCCCTCGGTGCGCGTAACATTTCCGCGGTTTGCTCCAATGTAGATCGTGCCGACTGGTCGCGCCGATTCATTTTCCAGCGTTATGATCCAGACTGGATCGCGGCCCTCATCCGTCCGCAGCGTGTAACTAACGGTCGCGAAAGGCGTGTTCGATTTTTCGGCCGTGTGACTGGCGACCGCATAAGCGCCGCTCGAATCGAGGTTTAAACGCGTGGTATTGATCGTGGCGCCTTCGCTCGAACCGGCGACCGAGCGAACCGGTGCGCGTTCGGAAACAATCCGATTATTTGCGATTTCGATTTCGCGCACTCCTCCCCGGGCGCGCGGATCGTCGAGAAGAATTTTCCAGGTCTTTGGTTGAGGATCGCCATCCAGGCCCGATACCGAGATCACGTGATTAACAAAATCGCGATTCATTTGCGTGCCGATCAGGCGTAAGGCTTCGTAGGCGGTGGCGCGTTCTTGGGCGAGCACTGGAGAAACGAAAAAGAGCAGCACTGCGAACGCCTTCCCCATGCGCAAAACTGAACAACCGGTTGCAACGACTGTCCATCGCTTTCGCTAAAGACTTACTCTGTAGGGAAACGCTGTCAGCGTCCCGCCTAAATTCAAAACGGGAAGCAAACTGCTTCCCCTACAGAATTGCAGCATCAGCAACTGTCGATCTAAGATGCGTTCGTTTTTTTGCCTCCGGACTTGAATGAGTCCGCCGGTCTGTTCAGCTTGCTCGTGCGGTCGAATGAAGAAAAAGAAGATCGAATTTAGCAGCCACACCGCCAACCTTGCCTTGATGCGTAAGTTTGTGCGCGGATTTCTCGACGCTTATCCGTTTTCCGAAAAAGAACGGATGCTAATGGTGCTCGGCGTCGACGAAGCCTGCACCAACATTATTCGGCATGCTTATCAATTGCGCGACGATCAACCGATCGCCCTGTCGATGGAAGGGTTGCGCAAATGCGTTCGAATGCGCCTGCGCGATTATGGCGAGCAAGTCCCGGCGCACGAAATGCGAGGCCGGTCCCATGATATGATCGAGCCGGGCGGCCTCGGCTTACACTTAATGAAAAACGCATTCGATCGGATCGATTATATTTTAAAAGCCCGCGGAACCGAGCTCGTCCTCACGAAGAACCTGGAGTAACAACTAGATGGTTGAAGCGGAAGAGACTGTAGGGGACGCTGTTAGCGTCCCGCCTTATCTAGATGGGAAGCTGACAGCTTCCCCTACAGAATCTGCAGAATCGACAAGATCGACATCAACATGAAACCACCGGAACCAGATGCCGCTTTCGAAATCTCCTTGCGCCCGCCGATGTTCAGCGAGTTCACCGGCCAGGCGAAAGTGCGTGAGCGCCTGGAATTGATGGTGGCAGCGGCAAAAAAACGGAACGACGTCCTCGAGCACATTCTGCTGAGCGGCCCGTCGGGTCTTGGCAAAACCACGTTGGCCTACATCATCGCGAACGCAATGGGCGTGAGCATCAAAAACACGAGTGGACCGGTCATTGAAAAAGCCGGTGAGCTGGCCGGCCTGCTCACCAGTCTGGAAAAGGGCGACGTGCTTTTCATCGACGAGATCCATCGCCTCCAGCCGACGATCGAAGAATATCTTTACCCGGCAATGGAAGATTACCGGCTCGATATCATCATCGACCAGGGTCCGCAGGCGCGGAGTTTACGTTTGCAGTTGCCGAAGTTTACACTCATCGGTGCGACCACCCGCGCGGGCATGGTGAGCGCACCGTTGCGCTCCCGCTTCGGCATGACGGCGCGGCTTGATTATTATAATACCGAGGAAATGCAAAAGATCATCATGCGCAGCGCACGTTTGTTAGGCGTGGATGTCGATCTTGCCGGCGCCGCCGAAATCGCCGCGCGCGCGCGCGGCACGCCGCGCACCGCGAACAATCTTCTCCGCTGGGTGCGCGATTACGTGCAGGTCAAAGCCGAAGGAAAAATCACCGCCGAGCTGGCCGACCGCGCCCTCACCATGCTGGAGATCGACCGCGATGGTTTCGATCAGTGGGACAAGCGCATCATCGAAACTTTAATCCACAAGTTCAACGGCGGCCCGGTTGGTTTAAATTCGCTCGCGGTCGCGATTGGCGAAGAAGCCGGCACGCTCGAGGAAGTAAACGAGCCGTACTTGATTATGGAAGGTTACATCAAGCGCACACCGCAGGGGCGCGTCGCGACCGCAAATGCGTATCGCAAACTCGGCTTGAAGCCGCCAAGCGGCGCACAAGCGGAGCTTTTGTAGCGGCGCTCCTTCTCATTTGTCATTCCGAGCGGAGTCGAGGAATCTCTCATTATTAACAGTAATCCCGCAGCAGCGGGAGACTAACGCTCGACATGACAACAACCGCCGATTTCTTTCAACAAACATCCAAGGTTCTAACCGTTGCGGAACTGACCCGTCAAATTCGCGGCACGCTCGAGGCAAGATTCGGCGCGGTTTGGGTGCAGGGTGAAGTTTCAAATTACAAACTGCATCCGAGCGGGCATCAGTATTTCACGCTCAAAGACCAGCGCGCGCAGATCGCGTGTGTGATTTTTCGCAACGCCATGGCACCGCTACGACAAGCACTGGCCGATGGAACGCAGGTGCAGGTTTACGGCAACGTCTCCGTTTTCGAAGCGCGCGGCCAATACCAGCTCAGCGTACAAATCTTGCAGCCGCGCGGATTGGGGTTGTTGCAAGCGAAGTTTGAAGCGCTCAAACGCAAGCTCGATGCCGAAGGCTTGTTCGATGTCGCACGCAAACATGCCCTCCCGAAATTTCCGCGCCGAATTGGCATCGTCACTTCACCGACCGGCGCGGCCATTCGCGACCTGCTGAATGTTTTGCGACGGCGCGCGCCGTGGCTGCAAATCCTGATCAATCCTGCACGCGTACAAGGAACGGGTGCCGCGGCGGACATTGCGGTGGCGATTCGCGAGCTCGCAACCGCAAATGAAAACTGGCTCCCGGTCGATCTTATCGTTGTCGCGCGCGGCGGCGGCAGCATCGAAGATTTGTGGGAATTTAACGAAGAGATCGTCGCGCGGACGATTGTCGATGTTAGCGTGCCGATCGTTTCTGCAATCGGCCACGAGATCGATTTCACGATCGCCGATTTCGTCGCCGACCTGCG
>QHRC01000090.1 GCA_003219995.1 Verrucomicrobiota bacterium | reverse complement strand
AGAACCGCGCTCGATTAGCGCACGTTCGTTTCTATCCATGGCGTGCATGGGCAGGGACCTTCTTTCCGCCAAGCCTGAATTAGCCCGAAGAGCCTCGGAAGTAGGGCGCGAGGCGGTTCGGCTCGCGCCGCGCAATCCTACCGCGCAACGCGCGTTATGCGCCGTTCTCGTCAGTTACGGAAGCTACCGCGAGGCACTTGAGCACGGATTTCAATCGATTGAATTCGGCGATCGCAGCGAAAGGGCGTTTGGACAAATTGCTTACACATGGAGAGCACTCGGTCGACCCGACCGTGCGATTCTTTGGTACAAAAAGGCCAAACTTAGTCAGCATCAACCGGCAGATTACGACGCTCTTTTAGGCGATTGTTTGGCCGATTTGGGCGCTGATCAAGAAGCAGAGCAAACATACAAGTCCGCTACAACATTTCGACCTGACCAACCCGAAGGTTGGTTGGGTTTGGCTCGCCTAAGATTGCTTGCAGGAGACGTTAACGGCGCACGTGATATTTGCCGGTCCCAACTTCTGCACTATCCCGATGCCCCGATCGCAAAGCAGTTCGCCGCGTTGGTGGAATTGTTCGCCCGCAACTATGGCGAGGCCGAGCAACTTTACACCGAGCTTGAGAGCAATGACCCTCTCGGCGGCGGAAGAGACGGTGCCTATGGCGGCGCGGTCGATTTTCGTTCGGCGAAGGCGCGTATTAAAATTGAGTTTGGCGACGAGGCCGGTGCACGGGCACTGCTGCTCGACGTTTCAAGTACAACGAAGCAGAGGCTGGTTTCAGCCCCGAACGATGCGGAAGCATTGTATCGCCTGTCGGCGGTAGAGGCGATGCTCGGTAAATCTGCGGATTCTTTAAAAGATCTCAGGACCGCGATTGATGCCGGATGGATTGACTACCGATCGACTCGACTCGATCCACGCTTTGATACCGTCTCTGCGATCCCGGAATTCCAAACCATTCTTTCCGAGTTGGCTGCACATGTGGCGAGACTCGGACGGCAATCGCCGGCCGTACTTACCGCGGCGAGTCACAATTAGACTGAGGAGATTAAAATGGAAAGAACCTGGAAATCAAAAAAAGATAGAAGAGACGCTGCCGTCGCGTTTCTTCAAAAAACAATAACCGACCCAGATGTACGCTCCGCCGTGCTCAAGGATCGCAGATCGGCCCACAAACAGTTTGAAAAGGCGGGGGAGATAAACATACCCGACGATGTCGAAGTGATTTGCGTCGGACCCAGCACACAGGAAAGAGATCGGCTGGTAGTCTTCGTCCTGCCGCCCGAGGACGCCCCGGCAGAACACCTTGATGCGTTCAAGTATTGGATTGGGACTTGGGTGCCATACAGCGGCGAGGCGATAACCACGTTCTTGTCGCACAGCCAAACAAAACCCGAAATTGCCGTGCCGAGCTTAAATTAGCGGAGCCAGCCGGAAAAGTTCGGAGAGCCAGTAAATCCGCATATCTCCATCTGGGAATTTCCAAATGGGCGGGGAGTTATTTGCGCTTGGCTGGTTAAAATAAGACCGCAGGTCTGAGCGGAGGGCTGCGTGGATCGTTTCCGCGACGAGACGACTTCCAATCGGTCCAACCCGATTTCCGTTTTCGAGTAGCTCCGATTCTTTCAAAATGTAGTACCAGAGCGGAGTCTCTTGAAGAAGACCCGCTTCACGAAGAATACGTCCCTGTTCGGTTTCCTCGCCCTCACCGTTTTGGCTGAGCTCTTGGGTGCTCATGACCCGTTCGCCGAATGCTCGCGCTACGGTTTGACCTGACGCCAACCGTAACCCCGCTCCCCGAAGCAAAGTGCGCACAGCCAGCTGAGCCGGATTCTGGGCGATGCGAAAATGGGGACATGCAATCTCCGGAGTGCCAATCAAATCCGGTGGTAATTGCTGAAACGGTTCTGAAAGTCGCGTATCAATCGGCCGGCTCGTCAACGCCCCTTCTGGGCTCGCACCTTGAAAGAAAAATCCCCATTTTATTTCCAGTTTTTCATTGAGGGTGCCGCGGTCCGGCGCCCGGCCGAACATTTTTGGCAAGCGCATTTCCTGCCCAAAAGAAAAAAGATAATTGGGACGCACCATGGCGTGCCCAAAACGCATAGCTGCCGCCGAAAACTCGATCGGAATAGAAAAAGTGTCCCAGCGAATTGTCGACCTGCTCTCTCCAAACACCTTTTTGTAAACTTTCGGGTCGAGAAGAGTTTGGAGATAATCTCTGCAGACCAGCCACTGAAACTGCCATTGTGTTTGCAGCCGGGCGCGCTCGAAAAGCGCCTTTTCCGCAGCGATCTCACCCCGGAATTGCTCCACCGCAAAATTGTGGAGCCGGGCAAAGACGGCCGTCATCTGCCGCAGAATCAAGTTTTCTGCGCCTCGATCGTCGGCTAAAATCCTCCCTCCATCTGCGCCAACGCAAATGTCGAAGGACCTTCCAGCTGGCCGCGAGGATCCAACCTTCAGCCGCACATGGTCATCTTCGTAGAGCTCACCCGAACTTTCGGGGCCATCACCGTACAACACGCCGAGGTCGAGCTTCGGTGTTTGTAAATTCTCTAGCTCCTCGGGTTCTTTTCGCCACGCTTCATCGATGGAACTAACGTCTTTGGTTAAATCGTGGGCGACGAACTGACCAAAATATGTATAACCGCAATCCACCAGGATCTCTGGGCGGTCGTCGGAAACACGTGACCCGTCATCGATCATCGCGCTGCCGAGTGCCATAAGCGCCTCGCGATAGCGATCCTGATCGGCCGGAAGTTGTGACGGCGCGAAAATACGGCAGTAATGGTTGGCCGCCGATTCGCGAAACGGTTTTAGACAATAACCCACTTCACCTGCGTCTACGGGATCTGCGCGGCGAAGTTTTCGGAAAAATCTAGAAAATTATCGATTTGGCCAAACGCCGATGGCGCGGCCCGGAGCCTCCAATGTCAGATCAGCCGACGCGAAAGCGGACGTCGCGGATTACTTTTGCGCCGAAACGCAGTTTCAACTTTCGCAGGATATCGATCTTCGAGACCTGCTCGAGTTCGTAATGCAAGGCCGGCTGGAGCACACGGACATAAAGAATGCCTTCTCGCAAGAGGACTGGCGATGAATGAGCGGCGATAAAATCGCCGACAATCTTGCTCCAGGCATCGATGACTTCCGTTTCGTGCAGACGTTCCTTCAGGCCGAGCCGTTGCATCAGCTTCGGAAGCAACTCGGCAGTCGCCTGCCAGCGGTCCGGACGAGATTTTTTTTCGGGAAGACCACGCCATTCGGCAATGATGGAGGCTCGAAGGGCGGCGTTCATAACGCTCGCCGAAAGACCGACCATCGGGCGCCGCAATTCGGTTCTTTGTCGTTTCGAGCGGCGCCGAAGAATCTCTCAATGGCAAGAAAATTCACAGCAAGAGATGTCTCGAACTTCGCTCGACATGACACAATCGTAAGATCGACAATCAGTACTTCCGCCGCATGTTGCTGGGAAGAATATTCAATTCAGTGCGATATTTCGCAACGGTGCGGCGCGCGATCGGGATTCCGCGCTGGCTCAAAATCTCGACAATCTCCTTGTCGCTCAATGGCGAATTGCCGTCTTCGCTTTTCACCAGGTCCAGGAGCGCTTCTTTGACGCTGGTATTGCTCATCGATTCACCGGTGGCGGTTTGATAACCAGGCGTGAAGAAATATTTCATCTCAAACACGCCCTGCGGCGTGGACATATATTTCCCAGAGATCGCGCGGCTGACTGTGGTCTCGTGCACGCCCACCGCGTCAGCGATTTGCACCATGGTCATCGGCTTCAAATGGGCCGATCCGTGCTCGAGAAAATCGCGCTGCCGCTTCACGATCTGGTGCGCGATATTGGAAATTGTTTGCTGGCGCTGGTGGATGGACTTGATCAAAAATTTGCCGCTCCGGATCTTATCACGAATGTAATCTTTGACTTCGTTGCCGTTGCCATCCTGCGCCATGATGTCTTTGTAAGTATTGCTGATACGCAAGTGAGGGATTTGCTCGCCGTTTAATATGACCTGGTAATCTCCGTTCACCTTTTCGACGGTAACGTCCGGCAAAACATAATTTTGCGGCAAGTCGGCGAAAATCTGGCCGGG
This sequence comes from Verrucomicrobiota bacterium, assembly GCA_003219995.1. GTDB lineage: Bacteria > Verrucomicrobiota > Verrucomicrobiia > Chthoniobacterales > UBA10450 > UBA10450. The sequence goes on along the minus strand of QHRC01000090.1, from coordinate 1,818 downwards.
CCGCGGGTCGAGCTGCGCGATATTGTTGGCGCATTTTTGAACTTGTTCGACGCTGATCCCCATTCGCCGCGCAATCTCAGGAAAGCGCCGTTTGCCCAAATCCTGCATGTGCTCGGAAATGATTTTGTACTCCAGGCTGTTTTGTTTTCCCTCGCGGCTTAACTGAATGAGCAGGCATTCGCGCAGATCGCGCGCGCCCACGCCCGGCGGATAAAAGCTCTGGATGAGCGTGAGGATGTTTTCGAAGTCCTCCTTGGGAATGCCGGTGTTGAGCGCCATCTCCTCCGGCGTCGTTTGGAGGAAACCATTGTCGTCGATGTTGCCAATGGTCAGCTCCGCCGTTTTGCGATCGTTGGAACTAAGCACCGTCTGGTTCAACTGCCCCATGAGATGCTGCTGAAGCGTTTCCTGCGTGGCAATGGAATCGAAAAAAAATTGCCGTTTATCGTCCGCCTCCTGGGAACGGCCCGTGTAGCTGCCCGACTGCGCCATGTAATCGCGCCACTCATCATCGAGTTTCGCCAGCTTATCGAATTCTTCCTTGAATTTCTCGTCCGAAGCGGTCTCGGCATCTTTGCGCTCGTCAGACGTCGGCTCGTCCGGAAGCTCTTCCAGCACAGGATTAGTTTCCATCTCCTGTTGCACCAAGTTGCGCAACTCGAGCAGCGGGGCTTGGAGAATCAGGAGACTCTGCTGGAGCTGCGGCGCAAGGACCTGCTGCAGAGAAAGATTCTGCGATTGATGCATGCCTTGACCGGCCATGTGCGGAGCTTAGCGACTTCGCCAACGAGAGGCAAGCAATTTACGCGCCGTACATGTCCATCTAAGCCTCTTTTGCCGAGCGGTAGTGGTACAGTTTGAAACTGTGCCACTACCTGCCGAGCCAACAATGCCTTGCGGAACACGACTTGCTCTGGACTACTGCCACTGGACTTTTGGCCATGAAACGCTTTCTCACCGTCCTTCTTTGCGTAACGCTGTCCGCTATGCTCTCGAGCATTGCGCAAACACCCGACCCAAAAGACGACCAGGATACAGTCCTGGCCCTCGCCAAAGAAGTGCAGACACAGCAAGCGCAAATCGCCGCGAACCAAACCAAAATCGATGCGAAACTCGCGGACCTCACCGAGACGCTGCGGGTTGCGCGCATCTTTTCCAGCAGAAGCCGCTAGTTCACAGTATGAGACGACAACTTCTCTTTATCTCGGGCTTTGCGGCGATGTCGATCTTTGCGGCACCGGCGCAGTCGCCTGCGCCGGTTGTGATTCCCGCCCTTTCCCCGGCGGTGATCGTTTCACCGACGCCGAAAACGGCACCGGCGGCCGATTCTGTTTCGCTGCCGCTCACGATCAAAATGCTCCAGGAAATAAAAGCGGCTAACGAGGAAATGCTAAAGAAACAGGAAGCCGCCTTGCAACAACTGGACGAGCTTCAGAAGGCCGCGGACGAAATCAAAGTCTTCAGTAAGCGCGGCTAACTCCGCAATGTGGGAGCGGCCGAGCGCCGCAATAACGGGGAAACCAAGGTCCCTTCCACCTTCACAATTGCGCCATGTCCCATTTTCTGATCGTTTCCTCGATCAATCGCGCGACTTTATCGTTCACTTTGGCGAAATAAGTCTTCGCCTTTGCCAAATCAAACTTCGGATAACCCTGTCCCTCTTTGTACAGCAAAATACTCGAGGGAAAGGGATATGCGCTCCATGTATTTGGCGCCGGGATCGCCGTCGCCATATCCGACTTATAGCGTTCTTTCCAAACGAGCGACGGATCAACCGCCATCATATAGGCAGTTTCATTTTCACCGGCGTGTCCGCCA
>QHRC01000089.1 GCA_003219995.1 Verrucomicrobiota bacterium | reverse complement strand
GAAAGATAAATAAGCGGGCCGGTTTGCGACGGTTGATTCTTATCGCCTACGCTATCGCCACCCGCGCAAAGGCAGCCGGACGCATTCTGTTCTTCGTGTGGTAGCAGTCCATATTCAAGCCCGGCCTCAGACATTTTTCTGACCTTGTTGCCCAGGACTTCTGAATAAAACTTAATCGCGCGATCGAGATTAGTAACCGGGATGTCCGTCCAGCAAAGAGTGTCAGCGGCCATGATTTTCGATCTTAGATTTCGTGACGATGGCCCTCGGCATCGTACTCGTACGTTTTGCCCTCTTCCTCGTCCCTGGTGGTTTTGTGCGATCCGTCGCAGAACGGCTGATTCTTGGAGAGGCCGCACATGCAAATCCAGACTGACTCGGCTTGCGGTTTGATTTCCATTGGTCGCTGATCCGACTTCACTACTTTGCGCATGGGAGAAACTTAGCGCGGCGAAGCTGCTCGTGGCAAATGGAGCGCTCTTGATCGCGAATGATCTGCTACTTGGTCGCGAGTAATGACCTTGCGAATTTCCCGATGCGCCGCACCAAATCCGGCGCTGTTTTCAATCTTTCGATTTCGCTCACGATAGCACTGCCAACTACCGCGGCGTCGGCAAAACGCCACACTTGGCGCAACTGTTCCGCCGTCGAAATGCCGAACCCAACAGCAACCGGTAAATCGCACACCATTCGCAAGCGACGAACGAGTGTCTCTGCGTCGTCCGTCATTTCATCGCGCGCGCCGGTCACCCCGGCACGTGAAACGGCATAGATGAATCCGCTAGCTTGCTGGGCGATCCGCGCGAGCCGTTCGTCAGACGTGGTGGGCGCGACAAGGAAAATCGAATCCAGTCCGTGCTCTTGCAGCATTTCAGTCCAGGCGTGGGCTTCCTCAGGAATCAAATCCGTGACCAGCACTGCCTCCGCACCAGCTCGTTTGGCATCGCTCGCCAAGCGCTTCCCGCCGAATTGCAACAGTGGGTTAAAGTAGCTGAAGAGAACAATAGGCACAGCGATTTGCTGTTTGGCGCGCGCAATGCAGCTGAGTGCGTCCCGAAGAGTCACGCCGTTTCGAAGTGCGCGTTCCGAGGCCCGCTGAATCACTTCGCCATCCGCGACCGGATCGCTGAAAGGGACGCCGAGTTCGATGATGTCTGCTCCTGCGGCAGCGAGTTCCACAAGCAGAAGTTCAGTGGTGGCAAGATCGGGATCGCCCGCGGTGATGAATGGAATGAAACCGCCGCGACCGGAGCGCTTCAGCTCGCCGAACTTTTCGCGGATTCGGCTCATCTCAGTTTAATTCGGCAACAAGCTGGACATCTTTGTCACCGCGGCCGGACAGATTCACGATGATCGCGTCGCTCTGCGGCAGCTCGCGCGCGATGCGAATGGCGGGAATGATAGCGTGCGACGATTCGAGCGCCGGGATGATGCCCTCCAGTTCGGCGCAAAGTCTGAATCCCTCGAGCGCTTCGCCGTCGCTGGCCCGGATATATTCGGCGCGTCCTCCATCATGCAGGTATGCATGTTCCGGACCGATTGCGGCGTAATCGAGGCCGGCGGAAATCGAATGCGTGTTTGCGATTTGGCCGTCTTCGTTCTGAAGAACGTAAGACATGGTGCCGTGCAAAACGCCGACGCACCCGCCGCCACTCGCGGCAGCAGAGTGGAATCTGGCCGCGTGTTGGCCTAACGAGTCCGCGCGTCCGCCGGCTTCAACCCCCACCAGGCGAACGGATGGATCGCCAATGAAAGGATGAAATAATCCAATGGAATTCGAGCCGCCGCCGACACATGCAATCAGTGCCCGCGGCAATTTTCCGGCGGCGGACAAAATTTGTTCGCGGGCTTCGCGGCCGATGACGCGCTGAAATTCGCGCACCAACAGCGGGTAGGGATGGGGACCGAGCGCGCTGCCGAGCAAATAGTAGGTGTCGTGCACATTTGTTACCCAATCGCGAAGCGTTTCATTGATTGCGTCTTTCAAGGTGCGCGTGCCGGCGTTGACCGGAATCACCTCAGCGCCGAGGAGTCGCATTCGGAAAACATTGAGCGCCTGGCGCTGCATATCTTCCGCGCCCATGTAAATGATGCATTGCAATCCAAACATCCCGCAAACCGTTGTGGTGGCGACGCCGTGCTGGCCCGCACCGGTTTCGGCAACGATGCGGTGTTTGCCCATTCGCCGCGCGAGCAACGCCTGGCCAACCGCGTTGTTGATTTTGTGCGAACCGGTATGGCAAAGGTCTTCGCGCTTGAGATAAACTTGCGCTCGGGCCGCGTGCGCCGTCAGCCGATGCGCGTGAAACAGTGGTGTTGGCCGACCGCAGTAATCACGGAGTCGCTGGTCGAACTCGCGCCAGAAATCGGGATCCTGTCGCGCGCGCGTGAACTCTTTCGTCAGCCCATCCAGCGGCGCGACCAAAGTTTCGGGAACGTAACGGCCGCCAAATTTGCCCCAATGACCATTCTCGTCTGGCTCGCTGGCGGTGATTGTCGATCTTTGCATGTGCGACCGTTAGCCCGCGGCACCGGCCAGCGGTTCGGCTCTTCGCGCGGCCGCAATAAATTCTTCGATTGCGCGATGATCCTTCGCACCCGGCGCCTTTTCCACCCCGCTGCAAACATCCACCGCGTGTGGCGAAACCGTTGCGATGGCGTCGCCAATGTTTTGCGCGTTTAGGCCACCAGAGAGAACAAGGAAGCGCGCGAACGGTAGCGTCGCTCGCGCAGCCTGCCAGTCGCAGGTCAATCCGGTCCCGCCGCGCAATTCCGCATGAGGGGCATCCAGAAGCACATCGCAATCGGAAAACGCGCCGACATCTTCGGTATGAAATTTGGGGCCGGTGCTAAAAGCGCGAATCACGCGAAATTCTCGCGCCAAGTCACGGCACATTTCGGAGGGCAAATCTCCGTGCAGTTGCACACAATCGATGCCGGCGGTCTTTGCCAGGGAGCGGACTTCGTCGGCCGTCGTGTCAACGAACACGCCGACCGCGCGAACGCGGCGTGGTATTGCTTTGACAATATCTTCCACTCGCTGCGGTTCGATGTAGCGAGGACTTCGAGGATAAAAGTTTAACCCGATCATGTCGGCATCAAGATCGACGCAAGCTCTCGCATCTGCGAGATTAGTGACACCGCAAATTTTGATTTGCACGCGATTCATTTCACGACGTCTCATGCGACACGATTTGCCGATCGTCAGCATTAGCTAACAGATCGCGCAGAGCGGTCTCGGGATTTTTCGCGCGCATTAGTGCTTCTCCAATCAGGAACCCGCGAAATCCGAGGCCGCGCAGGTGACGCAATTGTTCCGCATTGTGCAGCCCGCTCTCGCTCAGCATCAATCTGTTGCCCGGGGCATGGGCGATTAGGCGTTCGCTCGTGCTCAATGAAACTTGGAACGTCTGAAGATCACGATTATTCACACCGACGATTTTCGCCCCCACGTTCACCGCGCGGCGCAATTCGTCCGACGTGTGCACCTCAATGAGCGCGTCGATCCCGAGCTCGTCTTCAGCCACTTGGCGCAGTTCGCCTAACGAGTCGTCGTCCAGCGTCGCCACAATGAGCAGTATTGCGTCCGCGCCGGCGATGGCTGCTTCGTAGATTTGGATTGGATCCACAATGAAATCTTTGCGCAAAACCGGCAGGTGCGTGTTGGAGCGGACCGACCTGAGATCCTCGATTGAACCACTGAAATATTCTTCATCGGTCAGGACGGAAATCGCGCAAGCGCCGCCGCGCTCGTAATTACCAGCAACATCGGCGGGCGAAAGATCGTCTCGAATCATGCCACCTGACGGTGAAGACCGCTTGAATTCTGCGATGATTTTAAGAGCGGGAGACGTCGCATTCAGCGCTTTGGACAAGCAATGCGGGGCGGCATTTTTTCGAATCTCGACGGCGCGCACACGAAGCGCGCCGACGGTAGAGGTGGCGCGAAGCTTGGCCACGGTTCGTCGCTTTCGCGCGACGATTTCGGAAAGAAACGTTCTGCTCATTTGCCTCGGGCTATCTTTATTTTGCTTGGAATTCATTTTGCGGAATGGGTGCGTTCCATTCGGACAGCCATCGCGAGAGCCTTCGACATCGCGCGTGCCTTGTTCACTGTCTCCTCAAACTCCAAGCGCGGATTGGAGTCGGCAACGATGCCAGCGCCTGCTTGAAAGTATGCCTGGCCGTTCTTCAACACCGCGCAGCGCAACGCGATACATGAATCGACACTGCCATCGAATCCGAAATAGCCGATCGCGCCCGCGTAGCAGCCGCGCCTCGTCTTTTCCAACTCGCTGATAATTTGCATGGCGCGGATTTTTGGCGCGCCCGAGACAGTGCCGGCGGGAAATGTCGCTTTCACTAAATCGAACGCGCTGCATCCGGCGCGCAACCGTCCGGCGACATTTGAAGCGATGTGCATGACATGGCTGTAACGCTCAATTTCCATCATCTCAGTCACGCGCACCGTGCCGAACTCCGCCACCCGACCGACATCATTGCGCGCAAGATCGACAAGCATGATGTGTTCGGCGCATTCCTTTGGATCGGCCAGGAGTTCGGCAGCATTGCGTTCGTCTTGCGCGACGGTGGCGCCGCGGCCCTGCGTTCCTGCGATAGGACGAATGTCGATCGTATCGCCGACAAGCCGCACGTGCATTTCCGGCGAGCTGCCGACGAGCGCGAAATCATCGCCGAACTTGAGGCAAAACATGTAGGGCGAAGGATTGATGAAGCGCAGGCACCGATAAAAATCGAGTGGGTCACCGTCGAAATCAGATTCGAAGCGCTGCGACAGGACAACCTGGAAGATATCGCCGGCGCGGATGTATTCCCTGGCCTGTTGCACAGCGCGCTCAAACTCGTCGCGGTCGAAAGTGCTGCGAGCCGGCTGCGTTTCACACTCTTCAGTTAAAACGAGCGGAAGATCAGCAGGCTGCGCGAGCTGGCGTATGAGCGCACCAACCGATTCAGCCGCTCGGGCATAAACTTCCTCCGGCGGGCCATCTTCGAGGAACGCGTTCACCACGATTTTCAAGCTGCGCAAGCGATGGTCGAAAATGAGGAGGCTGCTTGTAATCATGAAGAGCATCTCGGGCAAATGCAGATCGTCACGTTGCGCGACCGGAACTTTCGGTTCGAAGAAACTGATCGCTTCGTAGCCGAGAAATCCGACAGCGCCGCCGGCGAACTGTGGCATTTCCAGGCAGGAGACGAATTGATAACGCGCCATCAATTTGCGGATTTCATCGAGCGGATCGGTCATTGTCTCAAAGCGATTCTGGCGCTTGTGGTCGACAACCTGGATCTCGCGACCGTGACTGCGGATGATGAGGCGGGGATCGGTCCCAACGAATGAAAATCGTCCTGAGACGTCATTCTTTTCTGTCGATTCAAATAAAAAACTGTACCGGCCGCTCTCAAGTTTTTTAAACGCTGAAACGGGCGTTTCGCAGTCAGCGACGAACTCGGCGAAAACAGGAATCACGTTGCCGCGCTCGGCGAGCCGGGAAAACTCGGTCAGTGTCGGGCTGAGTTTCGCCATCATTCTAGTGCGGGGGCAGCGCAAGGAAATTTGCGAGGATTTTTTTGCCGTCCCGGGTGAGGACTGATTCGGGGTGGAACTGCACTCCTTGCAGCGGAAATTCGCGATGACGTAACCCCATGATTTCCCCGTCATCGCTCTCCGCTGTAATTTCGAGGCAGCTCGGAAATGAGCTTCGCTCGACGACGAGTGAGTGGTATCGACCACTCTCAAACGGCGTTGCAAGATCGACAAAGAGCGCGCTGCCGTTATGGCTGATCATCGATGATTTGCCGTGCATGAGACGAGGAGCACGAATGATCTT
>QHRC01000088.1:13023-13549 GCA_003219995.1 Verrucomicrobiota bacterium | reverse complement strand
ATGCTATCAACATTTGCATCGCGAAAAATTCCGAAAGAACCAATTGCTCGCGCGCCGTGCTTAATGATTTCCAGTCTTCCGGAAAATGAATCGCGCGAATCGCGCTGCGCCTGTCACCGCGACCAAGCTCGCTCGGCAGCAGTGTTTCCAACGGCGCATCGGAAAGTTCATTTAACAGACGATAAATAATGCTGCGCAGCGCCCGCTGGGAAAGGCCTTCCGTCGCAGGATAAATCGGCGTGATCCGGCGAAAGTGGATTCCCGCCTCGGCGGAATCATTCTCGATCACCTCAAACTCGGGATGGTCCATGCAAATGCGTTTGCCGCGGAGACGCGGTTTTCCGAAGACGACCAGGCGCTGTCCGGTCGCGATCATTTTTTGCACGTAATGGAGGTTGAACCAGCGACAGACGAGTGGCTCGCTCAGAGCGTTTGCGTTCGATTCTTGCAGGGTCGCTTCGAAGATCATTTTCCAGCCGCCAAATCGACGCAGCGAAGTCTTCGTCACCTCTCCGCAAAGACAAAC
>QHRC01000088.1:12472-12950 GCA_003219995.1 Verrucomicrobiota bacterium | reverse complement strand
AGCGCAAGCAGACGCGGCCGTGAGATCCACTCGAGTTCAGCGAGCGGTTGCGAAGTTTCGATCATCTGGGGACACCGGCTTGTCGCGAAACACTTTTCTTTTCGTCAATAGGATTTTTCAAATTGGCGTACTTTCGCGCAGTGCCTGAACCTGCATTTCAAGCCGCGTTTCGCCCTCGTATTCGTCCGATCTGATGCGAAACGCGATGTCCCACGGCGCCGGAGGCAGCGTTACACTGGTCCCGTCGAAATAAATCGCACGTTGGTAATAATTTCGCTGCCGTAAACGCAAAACCAAATGCTTCTCGCTCACTACGCGTGGGACCGCGGCCGGCTCCACGCCGCGCGCGAAAAAAAGCGGCTGCGGATTTCCGTTCCCAAACGGTTGCAGCATTTCGTGCCAGCGAAGAAAATCAAAATTCAGTTCGGAAAACGCCAGTTCATGGTCGAGTCGGAGGCGCGGCTGCAAATTCTCAGCA
>QHRC01000088.1:0-12462 GCA_003219995.1 Verrucomicrobiota bacterium | reverse complement strand
CGAAACTCTTTCGAGAAAAGATCGACATTCTTTTCTTGGATCGTCAATCCCGCGGCCATCTCGTGCCCGCCGTACCTGTCGATCTTGTCCGCGCATCGGGTCAAAGCTTCGACCAGGTTCAATCCCTCAATACTACGTCCGCTTCCCTTCCCCCCTCCATTTTCGTCAAACCCGATCACGATCGTTGGCCGATGATATTTGCGAGAGAGTCGCGAAGCGACAATGCCAAGCACCCCCGGGTGCCAGCCGCGCGCGCTGACAACTATCGCCGCGTCTCGCGTTGAATCGAATTCACCGACAATCTTCTCTTCCGCGGCCAGGAAGATTTGTTTTTCAACTTCCTGTCGCTCGCGATTTTGTTTGTCGAGAAACTCGGCCAGTTCCGCCGCTTCGCTCTCGTCCTTTGTGAGCAAGAGTTGCAAAGATTTCTCCGCTGTGCTCAATCGTCCGGCGGCGTTGAGACGAGGCCCTAGTCGAAATCCGATGTCTTCTGTAGAAACCGGCGGTTTCACACCGCTGACTTCGATCAGCTTTTTCAAACCAGGCCTTGTCGATCTTGCGATCTCAATCGCGCCGCGCTGAACAAATGTGCGATTTTCGCCGCGCAGCGGAACAATATCGGGAACAATATCGGCCACCGTTCCGAGCGCGACCAGGTCGAGCTTCGATTTGAGATCGAAAATTTCGAGCGGGCGCTTTTTGAGCAGCGCGTGACAGAGTTTAAAGACAATTCCAACACTGCAGAAATAATGGAACGGCGATCCGGAATCGATTTTCGGATTCACGATCGCGACGCAATCGGGCAGCGCCCCGCGGCCGCGGGGTTCGTGATGATCGAGCACGATCACATCCACGCCTCGTCGCTTAAGATCGACAACTTCATTTACGGACGAAGTGCCGCAATCGAGCGCAATCAAGAGTTGCGGATGATGTTGCTCCAGACAGCGCTCCACGCTGTCGCGGCTTAAGCCGTAGCCTTCTTCCATCCGCAACGGCAAAAACAATTCCGGTGCGCCGCTATACGCGCGCAGCATTTCCGCCAGCAGCGCGAGTGAAGTCACACCATCGACATCATAATCTCCGAAAAGCACGATGTGTTCATGCCGGTCCAGCGCCGCAAGAATGCGGTCGACCGCCGCTTCCATGTTCGGAAGCAGAAACGGATCGCTCAGCGATTTCAGCCGCGGCCGCAGGAAATCTTCGACTTCTCCTTTCGTCGCGAAGCCTTTGCGCATCAACAAGCGCGCGATGCATTCCGATCCGCAGATTTCATTCCACAAAATCGCTCCGCCATTCAACTCCTCCGCCGGTGAAATAATCCATCGGTTCTGCACCGATTACCTTATTCTCGCCGGTGTTTTCTTACAAGATCGACAATCGCTACTTTACTTTTCTTCGGTCGGCGGCCAAGCCACGCCCAATTGCCTGCCCAGGCGAATGGCGTCGAAGGGCGCGTGGACTTTGGCGTCGTTGTCGAAAAATACGAAGACATCGCGCGACTGATTGTCGCCCCTACGCTTACCAATTAGCTTCGCGTCGCGCGGTTGTTTGCCGCAGCGCCATTTCTTGATTCGATCGGACCACCGATCCAGCGCCTTGGAGTTATAACTGCTAGCGTAAAGCTTTGTGTCACCATGCAAGCGAATGTAAATGAAATCGGCGGTCAAATCCTCCGCGTATGGCCATTTGCCCGCAGCATCGGCGAAGACGAAGGCGATGTTGTGCTTGCGCAATAGCTCGAAGAAATCCGGCGTCATGAAACTCTCGTGCCGAACTTCGAGCGCGTAGCGAAGCGGGCGTGAGATGTCGATCTTGAGAAAAGCGCGGGCTTTCAATTTGTTGTCGCGCTTTTTGGCGAGCCCAGCTGCTGTACGGGTATTCGGTGGCAACAGACCGAAAAACTCCTCGAGTCTCTCCTTGTTCCAGCTGAAGCTTGGCGGCAGTTGCCACAGAATCGGGCCGAGCTTTTCGCGCAACGCGAGCACGCCGGAGGCGAAAAAATTTGCGAGTGGCGTTTCGACTTTTTTCAATTTTCTCATGTGCGTGATGAACCGGCCGCCTTTCACTCCAAAAAGAAAACCAGGCGGCGTTGCTTGGTACCACCGCTGATAACTCGATGGCCTTTGCAGCGAGTAAAATGAGCCATTAATCTCGACCGAGTTGAATAAGCTGCTGGCGAATTCCAGTTCGGACCGCTGCGGAAGGCCTTTCGGGTAAAATTTTCCGCGCCAATCCGCGTAGCGCCAGCCGGAAATGCCAACCCGGATCTCCGCAGTGGGTTTGCTCATACAAGACGCAGCGGAATCGCCGCGCTTCGGGCCCGAAGCTTTAATTTCTCCGCTGGAAACAGACGCAGCTCGACGCAGCGCTTATGAAACTGGCGCAAGCCTTTCTTTTCTCTTTCTCCGAAATTGAAGCGTAGGTTTTCACGATAGTATCGTTGGCAAAAATCGCGATCAAACTCTTTTTCCTCTGCGATCAACGAGTCGATCTTGGCAAGGTTGTCATCGCGGAGGATCCGCAAACGATCGGCGATGGCTTTTGTATCGGCAACCTCAGGCCGAATGAGCCAGAGAGCATAAACGAAAGGAAGATCGACAATCTTCTTCCACTGTTCGCCGAGATCCCAAAAACGAAATTCGTCTGCGTGCGCCTGGCGGAAGCGAATCGCCTGGTCGCCGATGAGCAAGCGGGCGCGCTGAGTCCGAGCTGAACTGACATTCGGAAATGACGCTGTCGAAATGACGCGCGCGGACAATTTCAATTCCGCGAGCAAGCAGCGAAGCAGATTGACGGATGTTTCCGCCGCGGGATCGAGCTCAATTTCTTCAACTTGGGAGATTTCTCCCCGATGCGCGACAACAACGCTGTAAACCGGCCCAGCGGAGGAAATAGATAGGTCATCGACTATCCGATAGATCGGATTGCGCAGAAATTCGAAACTGGAAACAAGCGCAAGATCGACGTCCCCGCGGGCGAGCCGTTGGCACAACGATGATGGATGATCGAACTCGACGTGGCCAGGCCAGCCGCTGATGAGCGGCCGGGCGTTCAAGTATTTTACGCAACCGATGCGAGGCGGATTCGTCAGCTCGACCCGTTCAACTTCGCTCAGGGCAGGCTCCAGTCTCGCTCTACCGCGTTAGGCGCAGGCAAGCTCGGTCTCCGCCGGCGCGACCGTAGATGTCGATCTTTTGCGCGGCGAAGTTATGTGGCAATAATGGCTGTCGCGCTGGACCGGCTCACGACCGGCTTCGCGAATGACGCGCTGGAGTGTGGCTGCGGTCTGCTCCTGAGGCGTGGTTGCGCCCGCCATGTGAAAAATTTTCTCTTCCATGATCGTGCCGTGCAGGTCGTCGACGCCATAACTGAGCGAGACTTGGGCAAGCGACAATCCCATGCTGACCCAATACGCGGTGAGGTGGTCGATGTTATCCAGATAAATGCGGCTGACGGCGAGATTACGGAGTTGATCGATCGCAGAAGCCGGTTTGACATGCGCCAGTACGGTGGTCTGCGGTTCAAAAGCGAACGGAACAAAGCCAGTGAAACCGCCAGTTTCGTCCTGTAATTCGCGCAATTGGCGCAAATGATCGACGCGCTGGGCGAGAGTTTCGATGTGTCCGTAGAGCATGGTGCACGTGCTCCGGCCACCCATGGAGTGCCAGATGCGATGAACATCGAGCCATTCCTCGGCGCTTTCCTTGCCGCGGCAAATTTCATCGCGCACCGCAGCGTCGAAGATCTCCGCGCCACCGCCAGTCATCGATCCGAGGCCGGCCTCGCGCAAAAGAGCGAGGGTTTCGTGGATCGACATGCGAAAGATCCGCTGTGCCAGGTGGCGCACTTCAATGGCGGTGAAAGCTTTGATATGCAGATCGGGATCGAGCTCGCGAAGGCGTCGTAAAAGCTCGAGGTACCAATCCCTTTTCAGGGTTGGATGAAGCCCGCCGACCATATGCACTTCTGTAATGCCCAAGCCGAGCGCCGCGCGGACCGCGCTTACAATGTCGTCGACGGACCGTTCAAAGGCATGGGCATCGCGTTTTTTGGCGGCAAATGCGCAGAACTGGCACGAAAGAACGCAGATATTGGAGTAGTTAATGTAACGATTCACAATGTAGGTAACGCAATTGCCATTCTTCCGTTCGCGGATCGCATTTGCAATAATCCCGAGCGCGTTGAGATCATTTGAGCGGTAAAGGCTCAAAGCGTCGGCCTCCGAGATGCGTTGCCGCGCCTCAACTTTTTCGGCGATTGGCCTCAGCTCCTTTGGAATAAGCAGGTAATTCATCAGCATCCGCCTCTAAAACATTCGCACGAAGCATGCACAGAGCGCTTCCCGGTTGCAACAAAAGACATTGAAGACGGAGGTCTGGCGAACTTTCGACTAGTTCGCGACAAAACCTTTTTTGAGTTAAATATTCGGGATCGACGCTTGCCAAGCGCCCGCCATCTGTAACCCGGTCGCACGGTTGAAGCGTCCTTCCTGTAATGTCCCGCATTGATCAAAAACCAGCGGGCGGATCCAAAGAAGATGACGAAGACGTGCGGCTCATGCGTCTGATGAGCGCCGGTGACACGCAGGCGTTTGAGGAACTCATCGAGCGGCATCAAAGTCTGGTCGCCGGCACCGTCGCGCGAATGCTGGGCAGCAATTCCGAGGTCGAAGATATCGCCCAGCAAGTCTTCATTCGCGTCTGGAAAAGCGCTGGCCGATATACGCCGCGTGCGAAATTCACCACTTGGCTGTTAAAAATTACCCGCAATCTGGTTTTTAATGAGCTGCGCCGTACCAGGCGACGCGCACAGGTTCCGATCCAAACCGAGCCCGAGGCGGGGGAGATCCCACTGAAAGATGAGACTAATCCAACGCCGGATGCGTCGCTTTTGGAAAATGAACTCCAAGAGGCGATCGAGAAGGCAATTACGGAGCTACCCGAAAGACAGAGAATGGCTCTGGTTTTGCGGCGATACGAGGAACTCAACTACGAGCAAATCGCGGATATTCTCGATCTTTCCGTGCCCGCCGTTAAAAGCATCCTCTTCCGCGCGCGAACCGAATTGCGCGCCCAGCTAAGCAAATACCTAAAGGACGGATGCCTTGCGATCACCCGTCCCCTCTCAACCCCACATCTGCAAATTATTAGAACTCCCGATCTTTTGCCGAAGATTTGAATTCCACATCAGTCGCCTGCTCTGGCGCGGGCGGAATGCCAGACTTGGGGTAATCGCCCGCGAGTTGGCGCTGCGCGGTGGGAACGAGTCGAACAGCACCTTTAGCATTATTACGCCAGCCATTTGGATCGGCGTATTCCTCACCCGTGTGATGCAAGCCACTGGCCTGATCTTCCAGCCCAGTTCCGTAGCGTTGGTCAATAATAGTGGGTGTGACAAATACCAAGAGATTGCGCTTGGTGCGGGCATTTAGGCGCTCTTGAAAGAGATAACCTATGATCGGGATATCCCCCATGATCGGCACTTTGTTGCGGGCCTTAGTGACTTCATCCTGCAGCAAGCCACCGATAGCCAGTGTATCGCCGCTTTTAATTAGCACATTCGAATCTAGCGAACGGGTGTCGATGATCGGGCTGGTCACAGTTGCGCCGGCAAAGACGAAGCTGGTATCTCCCACCTTGTTACTGATTTCAGGCTTAACCATCAAGGTAATGAAACCGTCCTTGTTCACCGACGGCCGAACCAGAAGTTTATTGCCGAATAGCTTATCCTGAAAGCCGCCAAAAACTGCGGTGGCCGTTTGTTCATTGAAATTCAGCTGTGGTACCGGCTGGTTACGAAGGATTTCAATTTTGGCTTGTTGATTGTCAGCGGTCACAACCCGTGGATTAGCCAGAAACTCCGCATCCGCATCTTCGTTAAGTAATCGCAACGTCGCCGACATCTGCGGCACGCTTAGAATCGCGAACTGGCTATTCGTGACACCGGCTAACTTGCCCAGAGTACCAAAGAAGTTCTGGTTTTGTGTGTTGCCTAGCGCCAAGCCATTCGTTGCGATATTGTCGCCTGCCTTGGGTACGGTGGTGGCGTTGAAGCCCCCGTAACTAACCTTCTGCGCATTGGTCGAACTGCCAACTACACCCGCCCAGTTAATTCCGTAGCTCTGCTTCGGGTTGGCTGTAACCTCGACGAGCCGGGCTTCGATCATCACCTGTTTGGTGGGCTTGTCGATCTGGACGAGGAGTTTGCGGATATTGCCGATGTTGCTGCGAGTTTCGCGGAAAAAGATGGTGTTGGTGCGTTCGTCTATCTGCGGTGGATCCTTGCTCGCGAGCTGCGAAGCGATAAGCGGCGCCGTGTCTTTTGCGCGCGAATAACTGAATTGGTAGCTATCGCTCTCCGTTGGCTCGGCAGTCCGCTCTGCGCCGGTCTTAATGTAATAGACATTGTCGATCTTATCCATGAACAGGTTCTTGGCCTTCACGATGATCGCGATCGCCTGAAGCGCGGTCACATCCTCCAGCCGCATTGTCACAGTGCCCGTGACCGCCTCACTCACGACCATGTTGATCTTCGCTTGCCGCGCGAGCAACCTCAGCACCTGGCCGATATCATCGCCTTGAAACTCGCGAACACCGACCCCGCCGTTTTCAGTCAAATTGTCCGGCTCAATCGGGGTAGCGGTCGACGACGATGCGGGTGCCGTCGAGGTCGCCGCCGCAGGCGAGACCGAAGGTGCTGAAGCTTGCACGAGGAGCACGGCGGAATTGTCACTGGACTTCGCTGTTGGATTGACGGCCTGAACCAGCGCCGCTGGGCTTGCGTTTGCGACCGGTGCGCGTGAACTCGTTTGCGCTTGGGACAAGCAAAGGCCACCGAGCAACAGTGCCGACACGCATCCCAATGATTTAGAGGAAGTAACCATGATATATGATCAAGATGCGAATATGCCGAACTGGTCTAAAGCAGGAAGCAGACCAGCTCTTCTCGGACTTTCGGCCGCCCCGACAAAAGGCGCCGGACTTTCCAAAAAAATCAGGCTTAGACGGTATAGTGGCGGGTGTCCGCAACGCGCAGCCCGCAAAAATTTGCGACTTGAGCCAATCGCCTCTAGACGATCAAGAGAACGGAATTATCGTTCATGACGGAGGTCCTGACTCCGAAGCAAGAGCTCATTGTCGTTCGCCTTCATCTGGCTCGATCACGCGGCCTCGCACACGCCGAACCTGCGAATGATGAGTGAGGACATGCACCCGCCCGTCACTCCCGCGAAAAAATGCGCTGAGCAACCAGCTCACGATCGAAATGATGATCGCGCCGAAAATTGCGCTCCAGAACCCAGGAACTTTGAAACAAGGAACAATCTCACTCACGAACTCCAGCATCAACGCGTTGATGATCAAAATGAAGACTCCGAGCGTGACAAGAATCAGCGGAAGACTGAGCAACAACAAAATCGGACGAATAAAGGCATTGATAATGCCAAGCAAAAGCGATGCGCCCAAGAGACACCCCAAGCTGCTGCCGTAATCGATGCCCACGATCGGCGCGGCGACGAATACCGCGAATGCCGTCACAATCCAACGGAAAACAAAATGCCGCATGCACAGAGCTTATTAGACAATGGCCCTGTCGCCAAGTCCGGTTGAGAATCTACTTGCCAATCATCCGGCCCGCAGTAACCGATTAAATCGTCAAACCGAACAATCTTGTGCCAAAAAAAACTAGAGTTGTCCAAAACCAAAATGATGGGCCAGCCGAGCCCGGCGCGTTATCTGCCGAAGCGAAGATCGACAATGTCAAGGCCCGCCGTCCATCGACAAGCGGGAAGAATGGCAAGCCTATGCCCAGGAAAAGATTGGCTGCGCGGAAAACAGCGACGCCCAAGCAGCCGAGGAAGAGAAAAACGGCGGAGCCGCGCGACGAAGAAATTCGCCTGCGTGCTTACTTCATTTCCGAGCGCCGGCGTCGATTTGGTTTAGACGGCGACGCCAGTTCGGATTGGCTCGAAGCCAAACGACAGCTTCTTTCCGAATCCGGTCCGCGCTAAGCAGATTTTGCAAGCGTGGTCCAGCGTTCTCTAGCGTTGTAGCCAACTCCCCTCTGGGCCGTCTACCAACCAACCGCGCGGCGTGGCACGGTTGCAAGGGCCGTGGCTACAGTGCTTCCATTTCCGGAACACATCCCCTCGCTTTTTCCAGAAGTCGATTCATCGCAAAAGGCTTCGCGATTAATCCGGCAAGGCCTGGCTCCTTCAGCAAATCCCGCGCGCGCTCCTCATCCGCTTTTCCGGAAACGAGCAAAAGCGGTGGCACAACTCGCGGCGGTTCGGCGTGATTGTAAACCTTGCCGATCAGAAAGAAAAGCATCGCGCCGTCGATCATTGGCATTTGGAAATCGAAGATAAACAGGTCGTATCTTTTCTTTAGCGCAAGCTCGAAGCCGTATTCGGGACTCGGGGAAGTGTCCACTGCACAACGCAAACGAGCGGTCAACGCTTCGCGCATGAGGCGCAGGAGCGTTACCTCATCATCCACAATCAATATTTGCTTCGGCGAATCTTCGCTCATTAGTGCAGGCTTGCTTGAAACGATGAGGCGTTTCAAGTTTTAGTTTGCAGCGCAGAAAAAGCGCTCAGTGAAATGGAAAACTCAATTGTCGATCTTAGAGAGGCTTTAAGAGAACGCCTCGCCATCATTAGCGATGAAAAAAGCCGCCGCGACGAGAATGTGCACCGGGCCCGGCTGGAGAGCATTTCGGGAAAGATCGATAAACTAGAAGCGGCACTGCCGCGTCCCATCAATCCGCAGCTCGCGCATTATCTCAAGCGCCGCAGCTATGATAAGGCGCTCGAGTTTTTAGAGCAGCTATAGAGGCGCTTGACACAAGCACCGCTACAATTCTTAACGCGAA
Source organism: Verrucomicrobiota bacterium (assembly GCA_003219995.1). Taxonomy (GTDB): domain Bacteria; phylum Verrucomicrobiota; class Verrucomicrobiia; order Chthoniobacterales; family UBA10450; genus UBA10450. The sequence goes on along the minus strand of QHRC01000088.1, from coordinate 3,591 downwards.
TACAACTCGACGATCAACTGTTCGTTGACGATCGGTTGCATTTCATCGCGCGAGGGGATGTGCGTGACTTTGCCTTTCAAGGCGTCGCGATCCACCGTAAGCCAATCAGGGACCGGCACGATCTGTGTGAGCTCGAGATTGCGCAGGACGAGCTGACGCGATTTCGGTTTGTCTTTGATCGCGATCTCGTCGCCCGCTTTCACGTTGTAGGAAGCGATATTGACGGTACGCCCGTTCACGAGAACGTGCCCATGCGAAACGAGCTGGCGCGCGGCACTGCGCGTATTCGCCAGGCCGAGCCGGAAGATGACGTTGTCGATCCTCGTTTCGAGAAGTTGAAGAAGCGTCTCACCCGTAACGCCCCGCTTGCGCAGCGCGTTTTGAAAAATGCGGCGGAACTGGCGCTCGAGCAGTCCATATTGGTAACGCAGCTTTTGTTTCTCACCCAGCGCGATTGCGTAATCAGATTGCTTGCGCCGCGAACCTTTCGGGCCATGCATACCCGGCGGATAATTTTTTCGCTCGAGCGATTTCGACGGTCCAAAGAGCGGCACGCCGTAACGTCGGCTGACTTTCGTTTTCGGTCCGGTATATCTGCCCATGGAGTTCGTTAAATCGTTGAAACGTTAAAGCGTCAGACGCGGCGCTGTTTCGGTGGACGGCAACCATTGTGCGGTACTGGCGTAACGTCGCGAATCACAGTGAGATCGAGACCGATTGCCTGCAATGCGCGCACGGCCGACTCGCGTCCCGCGCCAGGGCCTTTAACGCGCACTTCCACTTCTTTCAACCCATGCCCCATCGCCTGACGCGATGCATCCTGCGCGACCATCTGAGCGGCATAGGCAGTACTTTTTCGCGAGCCTTTGAATCCAACCTTCCCCGCGCTCGACCAGCCGATCACTTTACCGGTTAAGTCAGTGATCGTGACGATCGTGTTATTGAAAGTAGAAAGAACGTGCGCGATGCCGGAATGAACGTTCTTGCTCCCTTTCGCCTTGACGATTTTTACCGGTTCGATGTCGCCCCCGGATAATGAAAGGTTCTCTGCTGGCGGCGCAGCAGGCGTCCCTTCGCGCTTGCCGGTTTTTGGCGTCTCTTTTGCCGCTCGTCTATCGGATTTTTCCGCTTGGACGGCTGCCGCTTCCTTCGGAGCCACCGGAGTTGGCGCTGGCTCTGCCGCGGTCGGTTGTGAGGGCTCTGGCTTTGGCGCTTCATGCGCCGCAACCGCCTTTAGCTTCTTTGCTTTGAGCTTTTCAGGCTTCGACGTGGTCGGTTTTTTTGCTTCTGCCATTGGAATTTAAATCGTTAAACCTTGCCTGCTTTCGCCTCTGGATTTCGAATCACACCCACGGTCTTGCGCGGTCCCTTGCGCGTCCGTGCATTTGTCGATGTCCGCTGACCGCGCACAGGCAAGCCGCGACGGTGCCGAATTCCGCGGTAAGAATTGATAGCCTGTAACCGCTTCAAATTGCCCTGCACCTCGCGCCGAAGATCGCCTTCAATCGGAATTTTGTTGTTTGTGATCGCGTGAATGATTTCATTCAGTTGTTGCGGGGTCAGATCCTTGGCGCGCAAATTCGGATCGATATTGGTTTGTTCGAGGATCCGCTTCGCCGTGGTCAAACCGATTCCGTAAATATAAGTGAGCGACGCTTCGATGCGTTTGTCCGCTGGAATTTCAACTCCGAGTAATCTTGGCATAAAGTTAGATGTCGATCTTGCGCGGCGTGGTCATCCCTGGCGCTGTTTGTGGCGCGGGTTCTTGCAGATCACGCGCACCACATTTTTACGCTTCACAATCTTGCAACTGGCACAAAGCCTTTTTACTGATGGTCGTACTTTCATAATCAACGAGACGAAAAGCGCGGAGACAACTCGGCGCTGTCATTTTTGGCGAAATGTGATTCGCCCTTTCGACAAATCGTAGGGGGGAATCTGTAGCATAACTTTGTCGCCTGGCAAGATGCGAATGAAGTGGAGTCGCATTTTTCCCGAGATATGCGCCAGCACCTGATGACCGTTCGCCAGCTTGACTCGAAACATTGTGTTCGGCAGCAGTTCGACAACCGTGCCCTCTACTTCAATTGCGTCTTTGCGCGCCATGTCAGGATTTCAGGTTCATCCTTTCCGATCAAAACCGTGTGTTCAAAGTGCGCGGAGGGATGTTAATCATCGGCTCGATTGCCAGCGTCATGCCCGTTTTCAATTTCGGGCCGCTGCCGCGTTTGCCGTAGTTTGGGATTTGCGGCTCCTCGTGGAGCCTGCGCCCAACTCCGTGCCCGACGAATTCGCGCACCACCGAGAAATGATTTTTTAAAGCTTCGTCTTCAATCTCCGCGCAGATGTCTCCGAGGCGCGTGCCTTCGACTGCTACTTTGATCGCGCGCTCCAGCGCGGTTTCGGTTACACGCAATAGTTGCTCAACCCGCTCGTCGACCATACCGGCAGCGATAGTTGTCGCCGTGTCACCTACCCAACCGTCTTGAATTACTCCGATGTCGAGCTTCACGATGTCGCCGTATTGAATCCGACGCTGACTCGCGATTCCATGGACAACTTCGTCGTTGATCGAGATGCAAATGTTGCCCGGGAAAACGCGGTGCCCAAGCCGATAACCAAGGAAAGCGCTTTTCACTTTCGCCCCCTGCATGAAGTCAGCCGCCGCTTCGTCCACCTCTTTCGTTGTGATTCCGGGCCGGACCAGCTCGCTCACTCGATCGAGAATCTGGCTCGCGGTGCGGCACGATCGCCGCATTTTGTCCACTTCCTTCGCGCTCTTGATTGGAATCATCAGCTACTTCGCTTCGATTAAACGCGAGATATCTTTGAAAACTTCCTCGCGATCGCGATTCCCATCGATCCGGTGCAAGATCGACATCTTGCCATAAAACTCTGCGAGCGGCTCGGTCTTGGTGTGGAATTCCTGCAGACGCGTTCGCAAAACGCTTTCGTCATCGTCATTCCGCCTTACGAGCGGGCCGTCGCAGTACGGACAGATCGGCCGTTCGGCAAACTTTGCGCTGGTTACGCTTGTCGTAAATCCGCAACTGCGGCATTGCAACCGGCCGCCGATGCGCTCGTGCACTGTTTGTTCCGAGACTTCGAGCCAGATCGCGAGGTCGAGAGCCGTCCGCAGCCGGGTCAAGATCGACAATAAACTTTCTGCTTGCGGCAGCGTTCGGGGAAATCCGTCAAAAACAAAGCCGTGGCTTCCATGCAAACGCAACCAATCTTCAATCAACTCAACGATGATTTTGTCCGGCACTAAATCTCCGCGCTGAGTAATTTCAGCCGTTTCAATCCCCAGGGGCGTGTCAAGATCTTTTTCGCGCCGCAATATCGCGCCGGGCGACGTCACCGGGATGCCGAATTGGCGTGTAATCATTTCCGCTTGCGTCCCTTTTCCTGAACCGGGCGCGCCCAGAAGAACGAGTCGTCTTTTCACCTAGCGACCGTAAAGAAAAATGGCGACCCCGGCGATGACGAGCGATGCGATGCCGACATAAAGCCACATCAGCGTGCCGCGCTCAGCCGCTTCACCGCGACTGTAGGAGGCGCGATCAAATGCTCGCCCGCGAATGCGCCCCT
>QHRC01000045.1:3415-19592 GCA_003219995.1 Verrucomicrobiota bacterium | reverse complement strand
CCGCGGTCGATTGGGCCGGAATGATTCCTACGACCAAGCGAATCACACGGAAATTCGGCGTGGCCGACCGCTTCCAATTTATCGAAGGCGATTTGCTCGAAGCAAACTTTGGAAATGGCTACAACATCGCGACGCTCGGTCACATTTTGCACAGCGAAGGCGAAGAACGCAGCCGCCAGTTGCTCAAGAAAACTTTTCGCGCCCTAAAATCCGGCGGAACGATTGCCATCGCCGAATGGCTCGTGAACGACGAGCGCACTGAGCCGTTGCCCTCGCTAATGTTTGCCGTGCAAATGCTCGTGAATACAGAAAAGGGCGACACCTTCAGTTTCAACGAAATCAAAGGCTGGCTGGAAGAAGCGCGCTTCAAAAGAGTGCGCAAGCTGGAAGCGCCGGGGCCTTCACCTCTAATTCTGGCAACAAAACCTTAATCAAAAATCGGCTTCTCATCCGATGAGAAAAGCGAAATCCAGCGCCGAAAGGCACGTTTCCTATCAGAAACCGGCCCTGCGCAGCGAGGCGTTCGCCCGGGCACTCCGCGAAGCAAAATTGCGTGTCATCGGTTCCGGCGGTCTGCGCTCGCTTTTTGAACAAGCCGCGAGAAAGGCGGCGTCGCTCCCCAGGCAGCCGTTCAAGGAAAATTGGTCGTATCTTCAGACGATGCTGCGGCTGGTCCGCGCGTACGAGCGCGGTGAATACCAGCAGGTTTCGAATGATGCTCTTATGTGGATCGTAGCTGGTCTCAATTATTTGGTTGACCCGTTTGATTTAATTCCCGACAAAACCCCGTTCCTTGGCTTTGTCGATGACGCGACGGTGATCGAATTTGTGGCCGCTAAAACCCGGCAAACGCTGGACGATTTCATGACTTGGGAGACAACCGCGCGTTAGCTAAATCGGGTCCGACGGTCATAGACCGGCGCTACACTTTCAGACCAGCAGCAGCGCCGGATTTTCCAGGAGATGGCGTAGCTCCTTAAGGTACTCTGCGCCGAGTGCTCCGTCGATGACGCGGTGGTCGCAGCTCATCGTTATGATCATGCGATGACCGGCGACGATTTGGTCGGAGGCATCGACGACTGGAACGTTCGTGATCTTGCCAATAGCAAGGATGAAACCTTGCGGTGGATTGATAACGGCGGAGAAACTGTCGATGCCCATGCCGCCAAGATTCGAGACGGTGAATGTGCCGCCTTGAAATTCCTCAGGCTTCATCCGCTTGTTGCGCGCGCGGCTGGCCAGGTCTTTTACCAGCTCGCTAATTTCACGGAGCGATTTGTTTTGCGCGGCGCGAATCACCGGGGTCAAAAGTCCATCTTCGATTGCGACCGCAATGCCAAGATCGACATCGGCGTATTGCACGAACGCGTCGCCGTCGAATGAGGCGTTGACTCTTGGAACTTTGACCGCGGCTTGCACGGCCGCTTTCAACACGAAATCGTTCACCGTAATTTTTGCGGTATCGGCGCCTTCACCCGCCGATTTCAATTCTTCGCGCGCAGCCATCAGCGGTCCGGCGTCGATGTCGATGGTCAGATAAAAATGCGGAACCGGACCGAGGCTCTCGACCAGACGCTGCGCAATAATCTTGCGCATGCCACTCAACTGAATCCGCGCGCCTTCGCCAGCTTTCACTGACGGCGCAGCTTTCGCCGCGGCCGGCGCCTTTTGCGGCGCACCTGTTTTCGATTTTGCCGCGGCGCGCACATCCGTTTCGGTCACCCGGCCCTCCGGACCTGTTCCTTTGACACTGGCAAGATCGACACCCAGTTCGGCGGCGACTCGACGGGCGACCGGCGACGCTTTTACACGCGCTTCTTCGCCCTTTTCGACCTTCGGCGCAGGCTTTTCAGCCTCAGCCGCTGGCTTCTTTTCTTTTTTTGGTTCGGCTCTTTTCTCTTCCTTCTCTTCGGCTTTCTCCTCTTTTGCCTTCGTTTCTTTTTTCTCCGGCTCTTTCTTTTCTTCCGTCTTTTCTTTAGCCTCCGGTTCTTCTTTCTCTTCTTTTTTCGGCGCTTCCTCGCCTTCACCGCCGATGAACCCAATCTTGTCGCCGACGTTCACTGTTCCGCCTTCTTCGACATAAATCTCCGTCAGCGTTCCATCTTCCGGCGATTCCCATTCCATCGTCGCCTTGTCCGTCTCGATTTCCGCGATCACGTCACCGGCTGAAACTTTGTCGCCCTTTTTTTTCTTCCACGAGACGAGCGTTCCTTCCGTCATCGTGTCGCTCAGCTTCGGCATTTGGATTTCAGGCATGATGGAATAATCGTTAAAAGGTTAAAAGAGTTACAAGGTTACAACGGACTCCTTTTTAACTTTGTAGGTTTGTAATACTTTTAACTTCTTTCACGCGTAACAGACCTTTTTCACTGCGGCGATTAATTTGTCTGCGTTCGGCAGCACGGCTTTCTCGAGACGTTCGTTGTACGGCATCGGGACGTCCTCTTGAGAAACGCGGACGATGGGTGCGTCAAGCTCATCGAAAATATTTTTCTGGATGCGGTAGCAAATTTCCGCGCCTACCCCGCAGAACGGTCGGTCCTGTTCGACAATCACGGCGCGGTGCGTTTTCGCGACTGAATTAAAAATAGCTTTTTCGTCGAGCGGTTTGATGGAGCGAAGATCGAGAATTTCCGCGGAAATGTCTTCGTCTTCCAGTCTCGCGGCCACGGCGAGCGCGAGCGGGACCGTTTGCGCGTAGCAGATAATCGAGACATCGCTGCCTTCGCGTTTCACTTCCGCTTCGCCCAGCGGAATGAGCAGCTCCTCGTCCGGCGGCTCGACCATTCCTTTCGAGCTGTAGAGAAGTTCCGCTTCGAGAACGAGCACTGGATTGTCGTCCCGGACGGCGGTTTTGAGTAAACCTTTCGCATCGCGCGGCGTTGCCGGCGTGCAAACTTTTAACCCGGGCGCGTTTGCGTAAAGCGGCTCCGTGGCATGCGAATGAGTCGCGCCAAGTTGATGGGCCGGGCCGTTCGGTCCGCGAAAGGTAATTGGAATATTGAATTGTCCACCAGACATCGTGAACATGTTAGGCGCGTTGTTTACGACCTGATCAAAAGCGACGAGCGAAAAACTGAATGTCATGAACTCGATAATCGGCCGCAATCCAACCATGGCTGCGCCGACGCCGAGCCCGGCAAAACCGTTTTCACTAATCGGCGTGTCGATGATGCGTTTCGGGCCAAAGCGTTCGAGCAAACCCTGACTGACTTTGTAAGCGCCGTTGTATTCGGCGACTTCTTCGCCCATGAGAAACACGTTGGGATCGCGCTCCAACTCTTCGGCGAGCGCTTCGTTGAGCGCCTGGCGGTAAGTGATTTCTCTCACGGCTTTGCTCGGTTGATGAAAGTATAGTCGTAAAGTCTTTCGAGCGGCAGCTCCGGACTTTTCTCAGCGAACTTCACCGCCGCGAGCACGGTTTCCTTGGCATGCTTGTCGATCTGGTCGAACTTTTCGTTTGTCAGCTTGCCCTCGCGGGTGAGCTGCGCGCGCAAACGCGTGATCGGATCGTCGAGCCGATATTTTTCCAGCTCGTCTTTCGTCCGATAACTCGCCGGGTCGGACATGGAATGCCCGCGATAACGATAAGTGCGAATCTCGACGAACGCCGGATGCGGATCTTTGCGAATGGAACACACGATCTCGGCGAGCTTATCGCGCACTTCGCGAAAGTTCATCCCATCGACAATTTCGCCGGGAATGTCGTAACCCTCGGCGCGATCAACAATTTGTTTTAACGATGTCGATCTTTTCACTGAAGTGCCCATCGCGAAAAGGTTGTTTTCGCAGATGAGAACGACCGGCAGCTTATAAAGCGCGATCAGATTGAGCGCTTCGTGAAATGAGCCCTGGTTAATCGCGCCGTCGCCAAAAAAGCAGAGTGTCACACGGTCTTCGGCGCGGTACTTGGAAGCAAACGCCATTCCCGCCGCCAGCGGAACGTGCGCGCCCACGATGGCGTGACCGCCGTACATGTGTCGGCTGCGATCGAAAAAATGCATGGAACCGCCCAGGCCGCGCGAGCAACCGGTTTCCTTGCCGAATAGCTCCGCCATGCACGCGTCCGCGCTGGTGCCGCGGGCAAGAGCATGCGCGTGATCGCGATACGCAGTAATGACATAATCATCGTCGCGCCCGGCCGCGACTGCACCCACCACAACCGCTTCCTGCCCAATGTAGAGATGGCAGAAGCCGCCGATCTTCTGCGCTTGATATTGCTGGCTGGCGCGTTCTTCGAAACGGCGGATCAGCAGCATCAGCGCGAGCATCTCGACCTCGTCGCGTGGCTCGGGCCGCTGCATCGAAATTTAGGCGACGCGAGGCAAGGCCGCTTCTGCACGCGAGCGAGCAGAGTCTCGGCCAAAGCTCATGCAAGCAACGAAAAACAGGGTGAACAAAAGATCACTGAGGAGCGAGTTGCGGAAAAACATCCAGCTCGGCGTCGAGCTGTACTGGGGCAATCCAACAGTGAGCGCTTGAATCAGACCCGCAAAATTCTTCGCGTAACCGGGATCGCTGAGCCAGGCAAACGCATTAGTTATCGCGTAAAAAATTGTTGATCCAACAATCGAAGCCGGCAGAAGCGTTTTAAGCGAAACGCGATTGCGCAACAAAAACCCGACCAAGCCGACCAGAGCGAGCACGAGGTAGCGACAAAGAATCAGCGGATCGACAATCGCCGCGCCGTAATGAAAGTTGAGCACTGCGTCTGAGATGAAGAGCGCGATCAATGGGACGGTGAATTTGTATTTCGCCGGAAAATAAGCGGCGCTGCAGAGTGCGAGCGCGGCGAAGGGGGCGAAGTTGGAAAGCCAAGTCGCGCCGGAATCAATCAAGAGTCCCGTCGTAATGCGATAGGCGACGACGGAAAAAACAAGAAGAAGTGCGGGAATCATTGCAGAAATTTATCCGTCCTGCGCGATATGCAAAGACCATTTGGCCGGAACTAATCCGGCGGCCAATTGATTGACTCGCCTCCCGGCTCTTCGACGCTTCTCGCTTCCGTCTCGTGGCGCGCAAGGCGCACAGGGTCCACCACAGACGCAAGACAATTACTTTTGCGCCGCGGACGCGATGGCCATTTTTTGCAGACGCGCTTTCCGGCGATTGGCGGCGTTGCGGTGAATGATTCCGCGCTTGGCCGCTTTATCGATTGCCGAAATCAGCGCGCGAAGCTCTTCTGCCGTCGGTTTCCCCGCAACGCGCACTCGCCTTTGGAGCGAACGCAGCCGCGTTCGTACACTCCGGTTGTGGACCGAACGCGCGATCGATTGCCGGGCGCGTTTGGTTGCAGACTTTGTATTAGCCATTCGTTAAGAGAAAAATGTTTGCCGGGGCTGGAGGCTCGCGGCGCGCCGCAAAGTTGTCAAGGCGTCGATCTTGACCGGATCGGCGATTTGTTGGCGCCTGTTTAGGCGCCCCGCCGACTCGAAGCCACCAGCGGCACCGGGGCACTTTTGCCTCCGGGCATCGTCGCCGATTTCTCGGCACGAGTGGACGAAATCATTGCCTCGGCCGCCGGCTGGGATGCGTGACGCGCCGGCGCTGCCGCAACTTTTGGCAACCGGTCAGGAACGATCTGGACAAGTGCCCCGAGTGGCAGCTGACTGTAAAGAGCAGTCACATCGCTCGATTTCATTCGGATGCAACCGTAGCTGGCCGGTCGCCCGATTATTTTTTCTTGAGGCGTGCCATGGATGTAAATGCACCGGCTAAAAGCATGCGCATTCGAAGCCTCGAGACCACGCAACCAGATGATGCGGGTGATGATGGGATCACGCCCGGGCGCGTTTGGAAGGAGAATTTCCCCAGTGAAACGACGATTATGAAAAACTGCGCCGGTCGGCGCGTGGTCGCCGATTTTTTGCGCGACTTGTAGGAACCCAAGTGGAGTTGTCATTCTACCCCAACCATCGCCGAGCCCGAACTTTGAGGTGGAAATAGGATAGGTGGCGACGCGGGCGCCGTTTTCCAAAAGCATCAGCTTCTGATCGTGCACACTAATTATGACACGACTGGGAAGCGAGAGCTCAGCGTGCACACCAAACGGATACACGATTGAGACGAAGGCGAAAGCGACGACGAGGGGGCGAAACATGCCCGACTCCTTACTCAACTTTATTCGTTTGTCATGCAGGAACTGCGGCTGTCGCTCGTGAGGAGCCGAAACTGAATTTCGGCCACCACGGTGCAAGGGAGGAGAGCGAAACATAGAGAAACCCACTCTGAAACATGAGCAAGAATGGTACCGAAATGAACTGCCGGTGCACGATTGCGAACCAAATGAAGTAGCTAAAATAGATCGCGAAGGCCAATTCCGCGATCGGCAGGGTCGATTTGAGCGGTCGGTACTTGCAGGTTCGCCAAGGCTGCGATTTGCGCTCGATACCGTACTTCGGGGTTCGGGTAAAATCCGATTTGTGATTAAAGAGAGCTTCCAAGACGGCCCGCGCGTTATTGAGCGAAAGGCCGATCCCGAGGGCGAGCAAGCAAGGGAGAAAAAGAATTTCTTTCATCCACGTGCGCGGATGCAGCTCGCGTTGTGCGCAAATGTAAAATACCGCCACCGATACCGACGCCGCGAGAAAAATGGGGACGTCGATCAAAAGAGTCCGCAGCCATCCGGGCTGCGGCCCGCCGACGGAGGGATGGAGGAGGACGCATAAGCAAGCAAGAAGCAAGTAAGCGAAATTCGACATCAAGTGACCCGTGGCTTCGAGCTTAATCGGAAACGGTAGTTTGCTGCGCCAGATGGTGGGCAGAAGTTTCTTGCACGTTTGGACGGATCCTTTGGTCCAGCGATGTTGCTGAGATTTGAAGCCATTCATGTCCACCGGCAGTTCCGCCGGGGTCACCACGTCGGGGAGGAAAATAAATTTCCAGCCCGCGAGCTGTGCGCGATAACTAAGATCGAGATCTTCGGTAAGCGTATCGTGCTGCCACCCGCCCGCTTCCTCAATACAAGAGCGCCGCCAAAGACCGGCCGTCCCGTTAAAATTAAAAAAACGTCCGCTTCGGCTGCGTGCGGTTTGTTCCAAGAGCAGATGTCCATCCAGAAACATTGCTTGCGCGCGCGTGAGCAATGAATAACCGCGGTTCAAATGTCCCCAACGCGTCTGGATCATTCCGACTTTCGGATCAGTAAAAAACTGAATAGTGCGCCTGAGCAAGTCTGGCTGTGGGACAAAATCGGCGTCGAGAATACAGACAAAATCACCTTCGGCCGACACGAGGCCGGCAGCGAGAGCACCGGCTTTGAAACCGGTGCGATCGACGCGATGAATGAGCTGAACGTTGAAGCCGCGCCGGCGCAGTTCGTCCGCGCAGGAAGAAGTCAACTCCCGCGTATCATCGGTCGAATCATCCAGCACCTGAATCTGAAGAAGCTGCCGCGGGTAGTCCAATTCGCTGACGGAGCGAAGCAGGCGCTCGACCACGTAAACTTCGTTAAAGATCGGCAATTGCACCGTCACCTTCGGCAGTTGTTCAAATCGCCGGGCCGGGACGGATTCACGGTTCCTGTTTTTGAGAAACAGGTAGATTATGAAGTAGCGATGGACTCCGTAGGCCGAAAGACCAATGAGCACGCTCAGGTAGCAGATCGTCCAGACAATGTGAGCGAGGCTTCCTTGCATGTGGCTTTCAGGAGCTGCCCGTTGGTTGAGGCAGCAAGGGCGACATGATGCCGTTTCCGGCGCGTGCGTCAAATCAAAAATGCCGCTTTTGCCTCTGGAAACCGACCCCGGGAAAAAGACAACGCAGGGTAGAAAAGAAGTCAAAAACAACCGCTCCACGCTGCGCTGCCTGGCCAAAGGAAAAGCTTTCTCATTGTCGATTTTCCGCTAAACGGCGAGCTACTGGCAAAAGAAAGATCCGCCTCGTTAAAGGCTTCTTTTGGAAACGCGCGAATTAGATCTTCGCGCTTGGCGAATGGAGCGACCGAGCGCAGCCCGGACATTCACCTTGCCTCAGGCGGCAGGCGGGTGAATTGGTGATAGAGGAATTTTTGTCGGCAAAGGGATGCAATTGCGAGATAGATTAAAGAAGCAGAAGCAGGATCGCTTTCAACGTTTTAATATCGTCTTTTCCATCCTCTTGGCGGGATGGGCGCCGTCGATTTTAACGCTCGTCGTTTCCTACACGATCCTGACGAGAACACTGGAATCGAAAATCCTGCGCGATCGGCAGACTTTTATTCAATTGATCGCCCACCTAGTGGGCGACGACCTGAGCCGCACGGGCGGTATCATTGAGTATTATCAGACGCTGCCGGACGTCGCGAAACTTCTGACTGGTCCGAACGCGCAATTCGCCACTCAATTGTGGCTTGGATCGACATTTTATTCGCACCCGCGCATTGATGGGATGTTTATTACCGCACCCGACGGGACTCTGATCGCGTCGCTGCCCTCCATTCCGGAGCTGGTCGGCAAGGATTTTGGCTCTGATGGTTGGCGCGAACAGGCCAAAGCAGCGAACGGAGCCTTTGTCTCGGCCGTGCATCCCCGTTTTCAGGACAAACGCATGGCGACCGATATCGTCGGCGCAGTTCGCATGCGGGATGGAACCGTTGTCGGTTATCTCGGAGTATCGGTATTAGTGGAAAGAATGGGACGCCGTCTGTCGGCGATTGAATTTGCCGACGAGTCCATTTGCCAGGTCCTGGATCAAAATGGAACCGCGCTCTTCGGCACTAATTTTCGCCCTAATTTAAGCGCCGAGCCGGGGAAAACCGGGACGTTGATGAACGATATCAAGGCGAACAAGGCCGGCCATTTTGAGCGGCACGGCAATCTTTATTCTTTTAGCCCGGTGGAACCGACCGGCTGGGTGGCAGTGGTGGCGCAGCCCAAGGCCGTCGCCTATAAACCGGTGCATGATCTGTTGAACAAGATGAACATCCTTGTCGGCTGGCTGCTGGTCGGCACAGCCGTTGGCGCGTGGGGCGCAAGCAAGCTCTACCGGCGCCAGATCGAAGCCACACGGCGTATCGAACGCGAAGTTGTTTTCAATGAAAAAATTCTCGCCAACGTGCCGAGTGGCATTGCTCTTGTCGATCCGGTTTCGCGACGTTTTCTTCAGGCCAACGAGGCTTTTGCCCAGATGGCGCAACGTTTCGGAGATTCGTCGCCCGGGCGCGACATTATTGAAGCAACCTACGGCGATGTTAAGATTGCCCCGCCCGAAGCGATCGAGAAAGTCCTCTCCTTTGGAACACCGTTTCAATTGGTCGAGCAACCGTTCAAGGACAAAACAGGCGTCACGCATTTTGTGAACATCAGCTTGCTTCGCCTGCAAGGCTCGCAGCAAACTATTCAAGGCGTGCTTTATCTTCTCGAGGACAAAACCCGCGACGTGACACTGCGCCAGGAACTGATTGACGCAAATGCGGCCAAAGATCAATTCCTTGCGCTGCTTTCCCATGAGTTGCGCAATCCTCTCTCGCCTGTCATTGCCATGGTCGGGGAATTAGAAGCGAGCATTCCCGATTCACCTTCGGCCCGGGAGGCGCTCGAGGTCATTCGGCGCAATGTCGAGCTGGAAGCGCGGCTGATCGACGACTTACTCGATGTGACGCGGATCGCTAAAGGCAAGTTGCAGTTAAGTTTTGAGATTATTTGTGTGCCTGAAATCCTCCAGCGGGCCTGCGAAATTTGCCGCGAAGACATCGCCCGTAAGCATCTCGAAGTGAAACTTCGCTTGCGCGCGAAAAGCAATCACGTTCAGGGAGATCCGGCTCGCTTGCAGCAGGTCTTTTGGAATCTCATCAAGAACAGCGTCAAATTTACGCCGACCGGCGGCCGTATTACGATTGAAACGCTTAACCCAACTCCAGAAGAAATCGAAATCCGGATCTCCGACACCGGCATCGGGATCGAGCAGGAAAAGATCGACAAGATTTTTAATGCCTTCGAGCAGGGCCAAACCTCGATCACTCGCCGTTTCGGCGGTCTGGGTCTTGGTCTCGCCATTTCTAAAGCGATGGTCGATGCGCATGGAGGAAAAATCCGCGTGGAAAGTCCGGGCAAAAATCAAGGTTCGACCTTTGCCTTAAAGTTGAAGACCGTTCCGGCTCCGGTCAGCACCGGCGATGGAGCGGACCAGAAACGTCCTGTCGTCGCGGAAAAGAAACGACGAGACATTTCCGAAGGGCGACGGGTTCTCGTGGTCGACGATCATCCCGATACCTGCCTTGGGATGAAAATGATGCTCGAGCGGCGCGGTTATCAGATCACGCTCGCGCATTCGGCCGCCCAAGCCGTGGAAAAAGCGCGCGCCCAAGATTTCGATCTACTCATTAGCGACATTGGCCTGCCCGACCGCAGCGGCTACGAACTCATGCGCGAACTCGGAGCGAGCAAAGGCCTGCGCGGCATCGCGCTTAGTGGCTTCGGCATGGAACAAGATGTAACCAAGGCGCGAGCGGCCGGATTCTCAGAGCATTTAACCAAGCCGATTAACTTTGAGCGCTTGGAACTGGCAATTCAGAATTTACTCGAGCCCGCTTCCGATTCGTGACGGTGCGGTGCTGGCTAATCTACTGGCCGTTGTGATTGCCAGGGGCTGCGTTTTGCCGCCGTTCGGACGCTTCCTTTAATTCTCGCGAAAGCTTCTCAACTCGCTGGCGCATGATTTTGCCGGCCTTGAACTTCACAGTAGCTCGCGGCGGAATGACGAAACTGGTGCCTGGCTGGTTCGGGTTTCGTCCCACGCGCGGCTTGGTAAGCCGCGGTTGAAAAACACCGAAGTTACGCAGCTCGACGGCCACGTTATTGGCCAGGCTGTCGGTAATTTTATCAAGGGTCCGCTGGACCACGTCGAAAACTTCGTGTTGAACCATTCCTGTTTGGTTGCTGATAGCGACCACGATGTCGCGCTTAGTGAGTTTTGCCATATCCAAAAAAGAATCGCCTCTCATCGCTAAACTGGCGGCAAAATTAAACAAAAAAGGGAAATTTTTCTCAGCTAACCTGTTGGGTGACAAGGCGCAAGCCTACACGCCGTCCGAATCAGTGTGCTGTGGCCGGCCGTCGAAAAAGCCGGTTCAGATGATAAGCAAACGTCGTTTGCTCGGCCAGTTCCTTGCGCTGCGCTTTCAACTGGCCCTGCATGACGCCTAACTTGGTGAAAACTGCGTTCCATTCGGTTTCGAGCCGGCGTACTTCGTCGCTGGAGAGTTCGCGCACTCCGCGAACAGAGACACCACGCTGCAACACATTCATCGATTTGCCCGAGAGCTCGCCCAGAATGTTTAGCTTCTTGAAAACATGTTCCATTTCCTGCAAGAGATGGGCGCGAATTTCGGTAAACTGGCGCTCCTGCTCGACCGAGATGATTGGCTTCGCCTTATCGAGCCCGTAAGTGATGAAATCATGCAGCTTCTTCCAGTTATCCAGCTGCAAAGTGAGTAGAC
Organism: Verrucomicrobiota bacterium; assembly: GCA_003219995.1. Lineage (GTDB taxonomy): Bacteria > Verrucomicrobiota > Verrucomicrobiia > Chthoniobacterales > UBA10450 > UBA10450. The sequence goes on along the minus strand of QHRC01000045.1, from coordinate 8,176 downwards.
GGAGCTTGGTCTCGAGCTCTTTGTCTCTCATGATTGCGATTTCAAACTGACCAGTTCGAGCGTCTCGTCGAGCTTTTGCAGGTTGTCGATCAACAAATGCGCCCAGGGACGATCGACTGTTTGCAGCTGGCTGATGATCCCTTCCTCGAAGTAAAAACGGCCTTGCCGCCATCGGAAAATCTCCGCCACCGCCGCTTCGCCTTCCAATGAACCAAAAAGCGCATGACGTATCGACCCGTGCTGCAGATAAATCTCGCTGTTGCCCCGTCCGGATTTAAACGTGAAACGTCCGCTCCGCTGGCTCAAACAGCTCATCTGTAGAATTTCCGCTGCCGAAAACTGATTCAAATTGCCAATCAGCGAATGGCAAGGATCAATCCCCTCGGCCGCCGTTCTGGAACGTTTCTCAAGCGAGCACACGAAACTCTTCAGTACCCGCTTCAGTCCCCGCCCGCTCTGCCTGCTCACAATGAGCGCGATGTTCTGCTGCTCCGCCACCACTTCCTCCGCTTTGCCCGCCTCCGGCACCAAGCACATGATCTTGAGCGAGGGAAAATGCTGCCGGGCATTCGTCGCCTGTTCCAGCGCGAGGGCGGATTCGCCTTCCACGACCAAAGCATCAAAATTCTCACCCAGAAGAATCGACACCGCTTCGGAAAGCGTCCGCCCAATCTGCGTTTCGAGCTCGTCTATCTGGTCGAAAATCGCGAGCGATTTATCCTGGAAGACAGGGTCTTCGTTAAGAATAAGAAGCCGGGTTTCCACAATTGCAAAGCGAGCGTGGAATAATCACAGCAGGAAGCTTGCCCGAAACCGCGCAACGGCCAGCCCCCTCACTTCTGCCAATTTTTACTTGGACGCGGCGCAGGATAGTCGTTCGGCGCGATCTCGTGCGCCGTGCGGAAGTGCACTTTTGCCACCTCGCGCAGTATCTGCGGCCCTTTCATTTCCACGAGTTTTCTCCCAGTCTCCTTCACACTGGCCGATGCTCCGCGTTCCAAGCGCAAACCGAAGCTTTTTCCATGACGATCCAGCCAGTTGATAAAGCCCTCTCGCGCCAGAATGGACGCCGCTGCCACCGCAATATCCGACTCCGCCTTGGTCCGTTGTTCGATGTCGATTTTGCGACCATGTCGTAAAAGCGACTGTTCGATCACGCGCGCATCCGCAAACTGGTCGGACAACGAACGCGGACAATTCGGCTTTTTTTCCAGCAAATTTTCGATGACCCGCGCGTGTCCCCATCCGAGCAAGCTGTTCAGATTACCGAACTTCTCGTAAAGCTCGTTATACTTTGCAGGCCCAATCAACACGGTCTCAGTCAGGCCGCCAGCAGTTTTGCGAATGGTAAGGCCCAGCGCATGGATGCGCGCATCCGAGCTGATCCGTTTGCTATCCTGCACGCCCGCATTCAAAAGCTTGCGCGCAATCCCTCGATCAACGTACACGCCCGCGATCACCAGTGGTCCAAAGAAATCTCCCTTTCCGCTTTCATCCACGCCGAAGTGCGGTTCGAACATCTTCGGTAAATGCACTTCTTCGTAGCCAAGTGTGGCTTCGCCGAAAATTTTCGGTTCCAGCACAAACTGGACGAACTCTTCCACCCCCTTGCCTTGCACGAGAACTTTCGGACCTTTCTCGTAAACCGCGACACTCAGCTTATTTTTCCGCGCAAAGAAAAGCGTATACGGCTTCTGGGAAAACTCGAAGCCGAGCTCTTCAAGCAAAGCGCGAAGTTGCGTTGTCTGCTCCAGCGTCAGCACGTGCGTGTAAGAATTCATTCGCTTGGCGGAGAACGTCCAACGCTGAACGTTCAACGTCCAACGCTCAACTCTGAATTCGAGATTGGACGTTGGGCGCTGGGCGTTCGACGTTTGCTTCAACTTTGATCTCGCCACAGGACGTTCGCAGCTTCCGTCGCTCTCTTTCGCGCTGGTATCGCCGAGACGGGCGGGATCTTCCCTGGCGGCGAACCCGCGATCCCTACGCGATCCTCGTTTCTGAGTTCATGCTTCAGCAAACCCAAGTCGCCACTGTCCTCCCTTATTATAACAAGTGGCTGCGCCGGTTCCCCGATTTTTCCGCTCTCGCGCTTGCTGCGGAATCCAGCGTTCTCCACGCCTGGCAAGGACTGGGTTACTACGCCCGAGCGCGCAATCTGCATGCTCTCGCAAAAATCCTCTTACGTGAACATGGCGGAGTGTTGCCGGACAAGATCGACAATCTGCGCGCGCTTCCGGGGATCGGCCGTTACACAGCGAACGCTGTCGCGACATTTGCGTTCGATCGATCCGTTCCACTGGTCGAAGCAAACATCGCCCGAGTCATGGCGCGCTTGTTCGCCGTGCGCGATCCGATTGACTCAAGCAGAGGCCGCGAAACAATTTGGCATTACGCGGCCCATTTTCTCCCCGCGCGCGGAGCAGCGTCGCATAATTCCGCGCTCATGGACCTCGGCGCGCTCGTCTGCACGGCGCGTGCGCCCAAATGTAGAATCTGTCCGGTCAACAAATTTTGTCGCGCGCAGGATCCAGAAACGCTCCCCATCAAAAAACTCCGGCCGCCGCGAAAAGAGCTCACCGAAGCGCATGCTTTCACCTTCCATCGCAATCGACTTCTCCTCGAGCAATCGAGCGGCCGTTGGCGCGGCATGTGGATTCTCCCGCGGGCAAGATCGACAATGGAGCCGCGGGGACGCGCGCGACATGGATGGGCGACCCGAACGGGTGAGCTTTCGGGAGAAAACGAATCAAGCAGCGGCCGCCCACTTCACATGTTGATCTTTCCTTTCACAAACCACCGCATCACCTTGAAAATTTTCGCCTGCCCGCCTCCACGCCTGCGGACGAAAGTGCAACGCTGGTTTTCACCTGCTCAGCTCGCTTCGATTCCAATGCCCTCACCACATCGTCGCGCCGTTGAGCAACTTCTCGCCCGGCGATTACAAAAGCTTTGCAGCACCTTTGCCCCAGCCTAACTTCGAAAGAAAAGAATTGAAATATGCGCAGCATGACCGGCTATGGCCGCGGCGAGATCGATCACGGCGGAGCAAAGTTCAGCGTCGAACTAAATTCCGTGAACCGGAAACAGAGCGACATCGTGGTCAATCTGCCGCGCGATCTGATTGAGCTCGAGCCGCGCATCCGCCAGGCGATTAATGAAAATATCTCGCGCGGGCGGACAAATGTCGTCGTTACTTTTCACGACGGTCAAAACGGTGCGCGCAAACTCGCTCTCGATACCGGGCTGGCCCGCTCCTACCACGAAGCGATGCGCGCCTTGCAACAGGAACTGGATGCGCCGGGCGAGATCACCATCGGCGCAATTCTCCAGGCTCCGGGCGTGATGCGTTTTCCAGAACATACCGTGAGCGCGCAGGAGGTATGGCCCGCCATCGAGCGCGCGCTTCACACTGCCCTTGCCGATTTGATTAAGATGCGCGAACGCGAAGGCCGACATCTCGCCAAGGACCTGATCCATCGGCTCAAAGCGATGCGCAAGCAACTCAAGGAAATCCGCGCCCTGCATCCCGAAGTGGTGAAAAGATATCGCGCCGCACTTCTCGAGCGCATTCAAAAAGCCGGACTGCCGATCGCGCCCGACGACGAACGTCTCATGAAGGAGATTTCCTTTTTCGCCGACCGGGCTGACATCTCGGAGGAATTGACGCGTCTGGAAAGTCATCTCGCCCAGTTCGCGCACCATCTGCGCAAAAACGAGCCGGTCGGCCGGACGCTTGAATTCATCATCCAGGAGATCTTTCGCGAACTCAATACTCTCGGCGCCAAGGCAAACGATGCCGCCATTTCGCAGCGCGTCGTCGCCAGCAAGGCGGAGTTGGAGAAAATTCGCGAACAAGTCCAGAATCTTGAATAAACAGTTCAGCCGTTACGGAATTCTCTTCGTTGTTTCCGCACCCTCGGGCGCGGGCAAAACGACGCTGTGCGACGCGCTTCGGCAAACACCAGACTTCGTTTATTCGGTTTCCTGGACAACGCGCCCCGCGCGCGCCGGCGAAATTGAAGGCGAAGATTATCAATTTGTGTCGGAAGCCGATTTTCTCACGCGCGTTAAGGCGGGGGAATTCTTGGAACATGCAAAAGTACACGGTTATTATTACGGCACGCTGCTTAAACCGATCATCAGCAACTTGAAAGATGGCGTTGATGTTTTGATCGACATCGACACACAAGGCGCCGCCACGATTAGAAACTGCAAAGATGAATTCGTTCGCCAGGCCCTTACCGATGTTTTCATCATGCCGCCCGACCTTGATGAACTCCGCCGCCGCCTGACCAAACGCGGAACGGAAACCGAAAAGCAAATCGAAGTGCGTCTCGTTACTGCCGCCCGCGAAATGGAATTGTGGCGCGACTATCGCTACACCATCATCAGTCGATCGGTTGAAGAAGACTTGCTAAAATTTCGCCACATCATGGGTGCGGAACGTTATTTGAGCCGGCGTCTCATCCAAAAGTGATTGTCGATCTGGCATGGAGAAAGATTCAAAACGGAGAAGCGATAAAATGAGCGCGCGAAAGGTCCTGCGCATTCGGCCGAGCCCAAAATCTATTGTGCTCGGAGTTACCGGATCAATTGCCGCCTACAAATCCGCCGAGCTCGCCAGTCTCCTCATCAAACAAGGGCATCAAGTTTTTGTCGTGATGACTCACGACGCGACCGAATTTATCACGCCGCTCACCCTGCAGACGCTTTCCAAAAACCCGGTCACGACCAGCTTCTATGACGAAAAAGAAAATT
>QHRC01000045.1:0-3364 GCA_003219995.1 Verrucomicrobiota bacterium | reverse complement strand
CGCGCGAACCTGCTTCTCATCGCACCGGCCACTGCGCACGTCATCGCCGAGTTAGCGCACGGTCTGGCCAGTCATCCTCTCGCGGCCATCGCGCTCGCCACTCGCGCGCCGATCCTGCTGGCGCCGGCGATGAATGGAAAAATGTGGTCGCATCCCGCGACCGTCGAGAACGTCGATAAATTAAAATCGCGCGGCATCGAATTCATCGGACCGGAAGAAGGAATGCTCGCCTGCGGCTACGAAGGTCTGGGTCGGCTTTGGAAAGTGGACGACATCGCGTTCCGCGCCGAATTTCTTCTCGCGCGCCAGGAAAATTTGATCGCGTGAGATTTCTCGTCACGGCCGGCCCAACGCGCGAGCCGATCGATCCCGTTCGCTACCTCAGCAATCGGTCCTCCGGAAAAATGGGCTTCGCCATCGCCGCAGCGGCACTCCAGGCCGGACACAAGGTCACTTTGATTTCCGGTCCGGTGAATCTCGATCCACCTCGCGGCGCCCAATTCATTTCCGTTTCAACGAGCGAAGAAATGTTCGAGGCGACAGATCGATATGTACGGAATTGCGACGTTCTCGTGATGTGCGCTGCCGTCACCGATTACAAGGCGAAAAACGTTTCCCCGGGCAAAATCAAAAAGCGGGACGCGAATTTTTCGCTCCAACTCGTTCCGACCCGCGATATTCTCGGCTCGCTCGCAAAACAAGATCGACAATTTCTTGTCGTCGGCTTTGCCGCGGAAACAAATGACGTCGAAGGAAACGCGCAAAAAAAGCTTCGCGATAAGAATTGCGATATCGTCGTGGCAAACGACGTGAGCCGCGCAAATTCAGGAATGGAAAGCGACGAAAATGAAGTGACGATTCTCTTTCGAAACGGCGAAAAGGAAAAATTTTCTCGCACTTCAAAACAAATTATCGCGCGCGAGCTCGTAAAAATAATTGCAAACATGCGAGAAAAATGTTTGACAAAAAAAATGTGACGATTAACTGACTCGTGTACGTGAAGTCGAATTCATCTCGAAACCTTCACAACCCTCCGCCTCTGCGGATTGAAAGGGGGGAATAGTCGATGGCCAAGAAACGCAAAAAAGCCGCGAAGAAAAAATCAGCAAAAAGAAAGAGGCATTAACGCCTCATGCTTAACGATCCCGAACGCTTTCGGGATCACGACCCTAACCTCAACCCGGGAGGAGAATTGATTTTCCTCCCGGTTTTTTTTGCCGCCATACGCGAATCAAAATCGCAATTTCATTTCCGTTGCGAGTTTTGTGCGAGATAATATTTCGTGATGAAGCATTATCTTGACGCGGCGGAGAGAGCGGCGCGCGCCGCAGGCGATTTGCTCCGGCAAAATTTTCAGCGGCCCCTGCGAGTCAATTCGACTGAGGCGCACGACATCAAACTCGAGATCGATGTCCGCGCGCAGGATCTCATTACCCGTTTGCTTCTCGAACAATTCCCGCAGCACGCGCTCTACGGCGAAGAAGGAATTGTGGGAGACCAGTCGAGCGAACATCAATGGGTGGTCGATCCACTCGATGGCACGGTAAATTATTTTTATGGCATTCCACATTTTTGCGTGTCGATCGCTCTGCGTTTCAAGGGTGAGATCATTGTTGGTGTAATTTACGATCCGATGCGCGACGAAATGTGGAGCGGACAAAAGGGCGAAAGCCCGAGATTGAATACCAACCACTTTCGCGTCAGCGAGCGGGCCGACCTTGGCGAAGCCGTCATCTCGGTCGGGCTTTCCAAGACTGGCGAGATGATCGATTCGAATCTTCCTCTGCTTCAGGAAATGATTCATCGTGTGCGCAAATGTCGCGTGCTCGGCAGCGCCGCGCTTGACATGGCATATGTGGCTTGTGGAAGATTCGACGCCTACGTCGAGCGCGGAATTAGTTTGTGGGACATCGCCGCCGGATGGATTTTGGTGGAGACGGCCGGCGGAACGGTTGATCTGCGGCCGCGCAAAGACGTGAAAGACAAATACAGCATCGTTGCCTCCAACGGTGTGATCGACTTAGCATTGTGATCTTATGATTCGTTGTGGCATTGGATACGACGCACATCGCCTGGTTGCGGAACGCAAACTCATTCTTGGCGGGGTGGAAATTCCGCATGATCGGGGACTGGAAGGACATTCTGACGCCGACGTGCTCTCACACGCGATCGCGGATGCGCTTCTCGGCGCGATGGGCAAAGGCGATATTGGTCATCATTTTCCGGATACAGACGAATCGATTCGTGGCATCAGCAGCCTGGAAATTCTTCGGCACGTGCGCGAATTGCTGGCGGAAGAAAATGCGCGCGCGACCAACATCGATGCGACCTTGATCGCGGAAGCACCGAAGTTGCAGCCGCACATTCCACAAATGAAAACGAAAATCGCGAATGTGCTCGCCTGCGATGTTTCACGCGTGAACATCAAGGCAACCACCAACGAAGGACTCGGAGCTATCGGTCATGGCGAAGGCATCGCGGCGATCGCGATCGGGCTTGTTGAAGATCTCTAGCGCATGGCGCTGCGCTTCTTTAATACTTACTCGCGAAAGCTCGAGAGTTTCACGCCGCGCGACGCCGCGTCGCACAAGATCGACTTCTATACCTGTGGACCGACGGTTTATAGCCGCGCGCATATCGGCAATTTTCGCGCGTATATTTTCGAGGACCTTTTGCAGCGCCACCTCGAACTACGAGGTTACAAAGTTCGTCGTGTCATGAACATTACGGATGTGGACGACAAAACCATTCGCGGCGCGCGCGAGGCTAAAATTCCGCTCCGGGAATTCACCGCACCCTTCAAGCAGGCATTCTTTCAAGACATCGAAACTTTGCGAATCAAACGGGCAGACGACTTTCCCGCCGCCACCGATCAGCAGTACATCGCCAAGATGATCGCGATGATCGGTACGCTCATCGCGCGCGGCCTCGCTTATCAAGCCGAGGACAAATCGGTTTATTTCCGGATCAATAAATTTCCCGATTACGGCAGGCTTGCCCATTTCGATCTCACCCAATTGCAATCGACCGGCCGGGTGAAGCACGACGAATACGACAAGGAACACATCGGCGATTTCGCGCTCTGGAAAGCGTGGGACGAAGAAGACGGCGCCGTTGGCTGGGAAAGTCCGTGGGGACGCGGCCGGCCCGGCTGGCATATCGAATGCAGCGCGATGGCGACCGCCTTGCTCGGCGATCAGATCGACATTCACTGCGGCGGCGTCGACAATATTTTTCCCCATCACGAAGCGGAAATCGCGCAAAGTGAAGGCTGCACCGGGAAAAAATTTGTGCGCTACTGGCTGCATTGCGCGCATCTGCTGGTCGATGGACAGAAGATGTCGAAATCGCTCGGCAATTTTTA
>QHRC01000087.1 GCA_003219995.1 Verrucomicrobiota bacterium | reverse complement strand
CGAGCACTTCGTAAATCAAATCGCTCATCTCCTCGGTCTTGATGCGTTTCTCGATGTTCTCCTTCACTTTGTTTTCCTGGCCGGAGAGAACGTGGACGACAAACCATTGATCTTTTGCTGCGAGCGCTTGTCCCATAATCAGTGCAACCGGGTAAAGAAGTGGACGAAATTGACGAGAACGAAATCGAAGAGCGCGACGTAGCCGCCGAGCAGCAGCATGGCGATGATGACAACCAGGGTTGAGTCAGTCAGCTCCTTGTAACGGCGGAATCCTTTTTCCTTCGATTCCCAAGGCCAGGAAGCTTTTTGCAGCTCGACCTTTACTTCGTTAAAAAAGTTTTTCGTCTTTGTGATCATGGGAAATGTTACATCGTTAAAAGCGTTACAAAGTTACAACGGGGGCCGCTCGTAAATTACGATCTCGAAACTTTGTAACCAGTTAGCTTTTTAACGAATCTCCTCACCATACAACACGCCAGCAGGGACTCGAACCCCCAACCGACGGTTTTGGCGACCGCTACTCTACCAATTGAGCTACTGGCGTAAGTCTTTTGTCATTCTGAACGTCAGTGAAGAATCTCCCAATCGATAAGTGGTGAGATGTCTCGACTTCGCTCGACATGACACAACAGCTTAATCCAAAATTTCGCTGACGCGACCCGCGCCGACGGTTTTTCCGCCTTCACGAATAGCGAAGAGAATCGTCTTTTCCATCGCGATGGGCGTGATCAGCTCAACCTCAATGGCGATGTTGTCACCGGGCATCACCATTTCCACGCCATCGGGCAATTTTACGGTTCCAGTCACATCTGTAGTGCGGAAATAAAATTGCGGTCGGTAATTGGTAAAGAATGGCGTGTGGCGACCACCCTCTTCTTTACTCAACACGTACACTTCCGCCTTGAATTTCTTGTGCGGCGTGATCGAGCCCGGCTTGGCGATGACCTGGCCGCGCTCGACGTCTTCTTTCTTCGTGCCGCGCAGCAAAACGCCGACATTGTCGCCCGCGCGCGCTTCGTCGAGCAGTTTGCGGAACATTTCGATGTCGGTCGCGGTTGTCTTCGCGGTTGGCCGAATTCCAACGAGCTCGACTTCCTCCATTTTCTTGAGAACACCGCGCTCGACACGACCGGTCGCGACGGTACCGCGGCCTTCAATGTTGAACACATCCTCGATTGGCATGAGAAACGGCTGATCGATCGGCCGCTCGGGAACCGGGATGTAATCGTCGATCGCCGCCACCAAGGCGAGTATCTGCTTTTCGGCTTCGGCATCGCCTTCCAGCGCCTTGAGCGCGCTTCCCTTCACAATCGGAATCTTATCTCCCGGAAACTTGTATTGAGTGAGCAGATCGCGCACTTCCATCTCGACAAGATCCAGAAGCTCAGGATCATCCACCATGTCGACCTTGTTTAGGAACACGACTACGGACGGAACGCCTACCTGCCGTGCAAGCAGGATATGCTCGCGCGTCTGCGGCATCGGGCCATCGGCCGCGCTCACCACAAGGATGGCACCATCCATTTGGGCCGCACCGGTGATCATGTTCTTGACGTAGTCCGCATGACCAGGGCAGTCGACGTGCGCGTAATGGCGCTTGTCGCTTTGATATTCCACGTGCGCAGTATTGATCGTAATGCCGCGCTCTTTTTCTTCGGGCGCGTTATCGATCGACTCGTAGGCGCGTATTTCGGCCATACCTTTTTTAGCCAGCACGCTGGTGATCGCGGCGGTAAGAGTGGTTTTGCCATGGTCCACGTGACCGATCGTACCGACGTTCACGTGCGGCTTGTCGCGTTTAAATGCTTCCTTAGCCATTTCAATTCTCCTGTTTTAACTAAACTACGTCTTTCAATTTAACTTTTCACTTCCGGTCGCAAACTCACTTTGGAGCCCATGACCGGGATTGAACCGGTGACCTCGTCCTTACCAAGGACGTGCTCTACCAACTGAGCTACATGGGCCGCTATTCGTCAATCGATGCTCGTCGCGTTCTCGTTTTCGAGCGCGCGGCGAACCGGTTTTGCTTCTCACCAGAGAGCCAAAAGTCCCAAAGCCGCGTCAAACTTTGCAATTTGAACGACCATGGGACCGCCTCGTTCTCGCAAAAAGCATCCGCAAGCTAACAGCGCACTTTTGGGTGTCAAAGAAATTTCTTTTCCGCGCGGCCTATCGAATTCGGTTGCTGGTTGGCTCCTCCTTCCCTCTAGTCACGAGGCGCACCACCACCGCGATGATAATGAGTACCGCGAACACGATCCCGATGTTCAGCGGGGTAAGCAAACCCGGTTCCTCTTTCGGTGTCGGCGTAGGAGGAGGCGCGTTCTTCGCCGCCACTATTCCTTGCGCATATTGCAGCCGCTGCACGGTGTCATAATCTTCCGGTTTTAGCTTTAGCGCGGCTTGGTAATCGGCGATCCCCTTGTCATACTGAGTCATCGACACATAAGTGGCGCCCCGCTTCACCAGCGGCTCCGGATCGCTCGGATTTTTCTCGATCATCAACGTGTAATCAGCAAGGGCTGCGTCATAATTTTTCAGATTCCGGTTCGCCCAGGCGCGCCGATCGTAAACTTGCGGGTCGGTCGGATTTTTTTGGATCGCGGCCGTAAAATCAGCGACCGCTTTGTCCCATTGACTTAAACCAATCTCGGCAAAGCCTCGGAGTTTGTAAGCGGCCCCGTCGTCAGGCTTGAGTTGAATCGCCTTGTCCAGATCAGCCAGCGTCTCCTGGTACTGCTTGTCCAGGAGCATGGCTTGCGCGCGCCCGATGTAAGCACGCTCGTCGTTTGGGGCGAGTTCGACGGCCTTGGAAAAATCGTCCCACGCTTCCGCTGCTCTTCCGCGCGCCAGATAGGCGAAGCCGCGATTTTCATAATAGGCTGGCTGCTTCCCATTTGCTTGAATCGCCGCCGTATATTGGGCGATCGCCAGATCGTATTGTTTTTGTTCAAAAAGCTGATTCCCCTGGTTGTACTCGCTCATTCCACCGCCTGTTTTCTCTTTCTCTTTCGCCGGTGCCAAAACGGCCACGGCGAGAAACCCGACGCCGGCTACAAATCTGATAATTTTACTCGTGATCATAATCGTTCTTCTCCTTGCTAGCTTAATTTCTGAATAATTAATCGTTTGTAAGCGAGCAAATTAACGCGCCAAAATCAACCACCGAGCGATGAAAGAACTGGATTCCCAGCGAGCGATTGTCGATCTCCAGGGCCGCGCGAACCTCTCGAGAGGCTACGCCGCGGTCTTCGCCACCGTCCTCATCTGGTCGATGCCGTCGCTGTTCCAATACTACTTGAATCGCTACTACGATCCCTGGGCCCAGAATTTTTACCGCTACTCGGTGGCTTGCCTCGCCATTGCCCCGCTCGTTTTCTATCGCGTCCGCGGCGGCGGACCCAGGATCGACCTGCACGCTCTCGGCATCTGCCTTCTTCCCTGCCTGCCCAATGTCATCCATCAAATTACCCAGGTGATGGCACTTTTTTACATGGGGCCGGGCGTTTACGCGATCTTCGCCCGCTCCTCCGTCATCTTCACTGCGCTGCTCGCGCTTGCGTTTTTTCCGGAAGAACGCCGCATCATCCGTCAATGGCAGTTTCAAGCCGGGACACTCCTCGGATTAATCGGCGCCTTTGGTGTGATCTGGTTTCAAGCGGGCTGGCAAAGCGGACACATTGCGCTTCGCGGACTGATCATTGCCTTCACCGCGACATTTTGCTGGGCCCTTTACGGTGTGCTCGTAAAACGCCCTTCCGCGCAACTCGGCTCCATTCGCAGCTTCGGATTGATCAGCTTCATAACTTCCGTACTGCTCCTGCCGCTGACTTGTCTGTTTGGAAAAATCGGCACTCCGCTGCACGCGGGCTTACCCGCTAACTTTGTGCTCATCATCTCCGCCGTAAGTTGCATCACGCTCGCGCACGTTTTGTATTACGTCGCCATTCGCGAAATCGGAGTCGCCCTCGCGCAAACACTGCAATTGCTCTGCCCGGCCGGCGCGCTCGCGTTTTCCGCGTGGATATTCGGCGAGCGCCTCACCCACGCCCAGCTTTGGAGCGCCCTCATTCTGCTTTTCGGCGCGTTTCTGGCCATGCGCACTAAACCCATTGCGACTGTCGAAAGCGCCGCGAATATTTAGCGTCCCAACCTCGTCACGTGAACCTCAAGGCATATCTCAAATCGCGGCAGAAGAAGATCGATCGCGCACTCGACTGCTATCTGCCTAAAGAGAACACGAGACCGTCGACCATTCACAAGGCAATGCGCTACAGTTTGTTCGCAGGTGGAAAGCGCTTGCGGCCGATCCTTTGCCTGGCCGCCGCCGAAGCTTGCGGAGGCAAGATCGACAATGCGTTGCCGCTGGCCTGCGCACTCGAATGCATTCACACCTATTCGCTCGTGCACGACGATCTTCCGAGCATGGACAATGACGATTTCAGGCGCGGTCGCCCCACTTGTCACAAAGTTTTTGGCGACGGCATTGCTGTGCTGGCCGGCGACGCTTTGTTGACGAGCGCGTTTGAAATCGTCTCGCGGGCAAAATTCTCTCCGCGCTACAACCTGTCGATCTTGCTGCGAGAGATCGCGGTCGCGGCGGGAAGTCGAAAACTGATAGCCGGACAAGTGGCCGACCTTGAAGCCGAAGGACGCAACATCGACATGTCGGGATTGCGCTACATCCACGAAAACAAGACGGCCGCGATTTTGACTACTTCGGTGCGGCTCGGAGCGATGAGTGCGGACGCGACAGCGAAGCAACTCGATGCCATTACCAAATTTGGTCGCGCGCTCGGACTTGCCTTTCAAATCATCGACGACATTCTCGATGTGACGCAGACAACCGAAAAGCTTGGGAAGAGCGCGGGCAAAGACGCGGCT
>QHRC01000279.1:1562-3602 GCA_003219995.1 Verrucomicrobiota bacterium | reverse complement strand
TTGCGGAACTTCGCCTTTTAATTTGTAGAAGAAATTTCCGGCTTGCGTCAGGTCCGGTTTCTCCGGCAACGGCTCCTCACCATGCAAAATGCGCCAGCCATCCGTGATCAAAGTCGAGACGCGTGCGATCAGCCGAATGGACTTGCGCACATTCGCGGCATGCGAGTTATCGTTCAATTCCGGATCGAACACACCCAGCATTGACACGCCGGTGCGCAACATGTCCATCGGATGCGCCGATCGCGGCATCAGCCGCAACATTTTGACCACCTGCGCCGCCAATTCGCGTTCCGCTGCAATCTGCCGCGTAAATTCCACAAGGTTTTTGAGATTGGGTAATTCACCATTCAAGAGCAAATAAGCGACCTCCTCAAAGCTCGCCTGCTCCGCCATTTCGTGGATGTCGTAGCCGCGATAGGTCAGTCCCGCGTTCGGATCGACCGAGCAGATTTGGGTTTCTCGCCTGCGATCACGCCGGCCAGGCCTGGACTGTAACTTGGTGTGGTTTCAGTGCTCATCGAGGTGGTTCTTCTTACTCGCGAATTTTCAACCTTCAACTGCCGCCGATTTAATTGACTCAGCGATTCTTTGCTGGCCAACTCGGCGCCGCCGGATCGTAATCCAGCAGCTCGTAAAGTTCGCTTCGCGTTTGCATTCGGTCGATCCAATCCGATTGCGTGCCGCGCTTTCGCAGGTCGCGCAAAAATTCCTCGCTCGCCTTCATGGAAACGCGAAATGCGCTCATCGGATAGATGATCATCCGATAACCGTGGCCGGCCAGCTCGTCAAAACTGAGCAGCGGACTCTTGCCAAACTCAGTCATGTTCGCGAGCAGCGGCGCTTTGATTTCCTTCGCAAAATCGCGAAACTCCTCCGCGCTTTGCAATGCCTCGGGAAAAATTGCATCGGCCCCGGCCTCGACATATTTTAGCGCGCGCTTAACGGCGCCTTTGAAATCCTCCAACGCACGCGCGTCCGTCCGGGCGATGATCAGAAAATCGGGATCGCGGCGTGCCGCGACCGCCGCTTCAATTTTCCCGGTCATCTCTTCAAGATCGACAATTAATTTTCCGGAGAGATGGCCGCAGCGCTTGGGGAATTCCTGATCCTCAATGTGACAACCCGCCAGTCCGGCGCCCTCGAATTCGCGGATTGTGCGCGCCACGTTTTCCGCTCCGCCAAAACCCGTATCTGCATCGACAATCGCCGGTATTTCCACCGCCTGTGCGACATAACCCGCGAGTTGCGCCACTTCCGTCAGCGTGAGCAATCCGATGTCCGGCACTCCCGCGGTCGCGTTCGCCAGGCCAGCGCCGCTGATATAAACCGCGTCAAAACCCGCGCGCTCAACTTGCCGCGCCATCGCTGCGTTCGGGACGCCCGGCAACATGGCGGCGTTCTTCGCGATTAATTGGCGCAACATCGCGCCTTTGTTTTTCCTTTCCTTTGTCATGTCGAGCGGAGGTAGAGGCGATTGACCTCAATCGCCCACGGGCGGTTCGGTGAACCGCCCCTACCTGTCATTCCGAGCGTATCTCGTCGGCATTTCCACTGCCTTCATCAATCCATCGACATTCTTCGCTTCATCAAGCTTCCAGACAAGATCGACAATCTCTTGCGCACGATTTTCTCCAAGGCTCGGCTCAACCAGCGCTCGGAATTTTCCTTCCACTTCCGAGTCCTTCAGCGGGTTCTTCGCATGCCCGAGAGGATAATCGACCCGCTTGCTCAATCGCTTCCCGTTTGCAAGATCGACATGGACGATGTTCGCAACCGCCCCGGGATATAGCGCGCTCAACTCCGCATTGCGCTCCACCTTCACGTTCTCCAAAAATTTCCAAATTTCCGGATCGGCGAAGCGCTCCGGTTCGAATTGTTTGCTTGTCACTTCACCATCAATCAACGCGATGGCGGTGATGTAAGGCAAACTGTGGTCCGCCGTTTCGCGCGTTTCCGGCCGCCATTTCTCCGCTTCGCTTCCGATGATGTCGACCGACGCATCGTGACTCTCAATCGTCATCCCGCTCACCTGCCTAAGAT
>QHRC01000279.1:0-1387 GCA_003219995.1 Verrucomicrobiota bacterium | reverse complement strand
TGTTTCTCATAGCCTATTTGACCTTCGAAAATCGGGGCCGGACCAGTCATGCCCGCCCGCGTGAGCAGCGCCGAATGAACGCCGTGACGCGCAGCGCTGGCGAAGGCGACGCCTTTCCAATGCGACAATTCCCCGACGCGCACCCGGCGCATCTCTGCGCAAGCAACGCCGGCGATATTCACGGCCTGGCGCGTTTTTTCGGGATCAAGCTGCATTAAACGCGTGCCAGCCAGCGCTGTTGAAAACGCGCCGTAGGTCACGTGATCCCATCCGCGTGCCCGAATGCTCGCCGCATCGCACAATCGGCATTGCACTTCGTAAGCGAGCGCGATGGCAGTAATCAATTCGCGTCCGTGGGCGTTGATACTTTCCGCAATCGACAGCGCCGCGGAAATATTGTCGCTCGGATGTGCCGGCTCCTTCGATAAATACGTGTCGTTATAATCGAAATAGCGAATGCAACAGCCAGTCGCGAACGCCGCCCAGTCCGGCGGCGCTTTGTGTTTCGTGCCGATGATTGTCGATCCCGCTTTCGCCGAAAACTCGGATGCGACTTTTCGCGCGATTGCGCACGGCTCTTCGTTCCACGCCCCGAGCGCGCAGCCTAACGAATCAATCACGCGGCGCTTCACTTCGTGCACGACTTGGCGCGACAAATCCTCGAAGCGGAGTAAACAGGCATAATTGGCAAGTTGGTGCGCGAGCGTTGTCGTCATGAAGGGGCCGCTGCAATCTGCCGATGAATCAAAGGCGGGCAACCTCTCTTGTCATTCTGAGCGGAGCGCAGCAGAGTCGAAGAATCCTGCGGCGTTACCGAACATCTTTGCAACGGGATTCCTCGACTTCGCTCGAAATGACAGGAAAATAGACCCGTGAGCGAGTTTCAATTCGGCGGCGAATTTGTCTGGCATCCGACTCCGGAACTAATCGCGAAATCCAATCTCCAGCGCTTTATCGACCAGCACCAGCTCGGTTCCTACGAGGAGCTGATGCGTCGCTCAACCACCGACATCGCATGGTTCTGGGACACCGTCCTGCGCGATCTCGACATTCAGTTTTACAAACCGTACTCGCAGATTGTCGATCTCAGCGAAGGCAAACCGTGGGCGCATTGGTGCGTGGGTGGCGAAATGAACATCGTGCACAACCTGCTCGATAAATACGACGGCACCAAGAACGACAATCGACTCGCCATAAAATCAGAAATCGAAGACGGCACCACCCGCACACTCACTTACAAAGAATTGCGCGAACAAGTCGATGCCATGGCCGCGGCCTTGCGTGGTCTTGGTCTTGGTAAACGTGACGCCATCGGTGTGTTCATGCCGATGGTGCCGGAAATTGTCGTCGCCATGCTCGCCACTATTAAAATCGGCGGGATTTTTCT
>QHRC01000086.1:16561-21243 GCA_003219995.1 Verrucomicrobiota bacterium | reverse complement strand
CTATTTCTTTCTTCGCTCCGACGAGCTTGCGACCGATTTGTCTCCGCGCGCGCACGAGAGGACTGATGCGCCTGGGTTTAAAAGCAGTGATTTTCGCCGGCCTTTTCATTTTTCGCCAGGAGGTTGAAGGTTTAGCGGGGGCAGAACGACGAAGCCGCTTGGGTTTGGGTCGCTTTGTCGACGACCGTCCGGCCTTTGTCTTTCGTGTCGAATACCTGGCCAAGATTGCGCGGTTAAGGATTGACTGAGAGGCTCGATTTGTTGCCCGTTAGATCGACAATTTAGGTGTCGCCCGTGCGGGCAGACGAAAACTGCGAAAGTTCGTGGAGCTGTTGGCGCAGGTCAAGGATTTGTTTCTGCAAATTGACCACATCGCCGGTGCTGAGTTCGGACAGCTTCATTCGGTTTTCTGCAACCTCAAGCTGACGCCGCAATGCTGCCTGTCGCAGCCCTTTCCACCAATCCTCGACCACTGCGCTTGCATTCGGCGGCATCTTTTGCATGAGCCAGGCCGAGATCAACCCCTCCTCCTGCGGCGAGAGCATGGCCATGAACGCGTTGAGCGAGGCCGGATCCTCGACGCGGAGCTTAGCCTCGAGAATACGTGCGAGAAATTCCGCGCCCGGCGTTTGCGCCAGGATTTCACGCCAGTCTCGTCCCAGAAGAAAATTGCGCGCGGCTTCGTCTCGCAAGGCGAGAAGACAAAGGATGGCAATGTCGTGCGGCGGGACCAGGATCGGTTCCGATTCTTTGCGCTTCGTCCAGGGAGAGCGATCGCGCGGCTGCTGGGAGAGAAGAGTTTCTAAATCCGACGCTGGAACGCCAAGCCGCGAGCTGACCCTGCTCAATACCTCTCCGCGCATGAACGCGTCGTGCACACGCGAAACAGTCTCCGCCATCCTGCGCGCCACCTGCATTTTCCCGCCCAACGAATTCAAATCCGCCGCGGCCGTTTCTCTCTCGATCCAATAATCGAAAAAGTCGCGCGCAGCCGCGACACGTTTTACGAATTCATCTTTTCCTTCCCGCCGAACGATAGAGTCCGGATCTTCGCCCGCCGGCATCTCGGCGACACGGATAATCAAGTTGTTTTGAAGCAGTGCGTCCAGAGAACGCTCGGCCGCTTTGTTTCCCGCCTCATCCGCATCGAAGCAAAGAACTACTTCGTCCACGAAACGTTTTAGCAACCGCGCCTGACTCTCCGTGAAGGCGGTGCCTTGAGGCGCAACCACGTTGGTGATTCCGGCTTCAAACAAACTGATTAAGTCGAGCTGCCCTTCGCATACGATCGCGGACTTCGCCTCGATCAAACCGCGCTTGGTTTTGTGCAGGCCAAAGAGCACATTGCCTTTTCGAAAGAGCGGCGTCTCCGGTGAATTTACATATTTCGCAGCTTCTACGTCGCTCTGGAGCAAGCGGCCACTGAATGCGATCACCTCACCGACGTCGTTGCAAATTGGGAACATAATCCGGCCGCGGAACCGGTCGTAAACCTCGCTCTCCAGCCGGTCTTCATCGCGCAGCTTTACCAATCCACTCTGGAGCAGTTGGCTGCGCGAATAACCGTGCTCGCGCGCCCAGTTCAAAAATGCGTCCCAGGCTTCGGGCGCAAAACCGAGCTGCCAATTCTTTGCTACTTGTCGATCAACTCCCCGCTGTTTCAAATATGCGCGCGCCGGCTCCGCGAATTCTTTCTTCAGCAGGTTTTCGTGAAACCACTCCGCAGCTTCGACGTGCAATTTCAGCAGCGTGCGCCGCGCTTCATGTTGTCGATCTTCATCGCTCGCTCCGCGCTCTTCGACCACGGGAAGGCCCACGCGCGCAGCCAGTTTGCGCACGGCTGAGGGAAAATCGACATGCTCATACTCCATCACGAAGCGAAAAACACTGCCGCCGACGCCACACCCGAAGCAGTGGAAAGTTTGCCGCTGCGGACTAACATGAAAAGACGGCGTCTTTTCCTGGTGAAAGGGGCAAAGCGCCTTGAAATTCGCGCCTGCGCGTTTCAGTGGAAAATAGGCGCCGATCACCTCGACGATGTCGTTCGCCGCGGCGATTTGCTCGATGTTCTCTGCTGGAATCTTGCCCAATTGATTTTTCGCTCGTTTGGTTTCCGAAGCGATGTCAAACTTACTCGGCGCCGCGGCGCTTTCCAAAGGAATGAAAAGTGGATCGACTCGTCCTCTCCCGCAGACTCCGCCTGGCGGCCTGTCCGTCTATCTCGCTCGCAGCCCAACGGTCCGATTGTCGATCCTGGTTCTGGTTTGCTGGCTCGCACAAACGGGAATTGCCCAGCCGCGCGAGGTAGTCCACAAAGGGGACGTGGTCGTGGTCCCGCTGCGCGGCGAAATTTCCCCTTCGCTCCTGATGTTTTTGCGCCGCGCGGAAAAAGTCGCCGAGAGTAATGGCGCGGGCGCTATTATTTTTGAAATGAACACTTACGGCGGGCGGCTCGATGCCGCCGAAGAAATCACCAGCGCTCTGAATCACGCCACCGTCCCCACTTATACATTTATTAACTCAAATGCCGGTTCGGCCGGCTCACTTATCGCGCTGGCCACGCAACATATTTACATGGCGCCGGTGAGTGCAATTGGGGCCGCTGCGCCAGTTTTGCCAACGGGCGAAGATCTTCCGGTCACGGAACGAGAAAAGACAATTTCATATTGGACGGCTCTGATTCGCAGCTCCGCCATTAAGAACGGACATAATCCGGACGTCGGTGAGGCGTTCATAAACAAGGACAAAGAAGTGAAAATCGGTGACCGCGTGATTCACCCGAAAGGAACGGTGCTGACCTTGAATGCGCAGGAAGCGACGGAAAAATTTAATGGCAAACCGTTACTCGCGGACGGGATTGCCGAATCGATTATCGATCTTATGCAGAAGGCCGGACTGAAAGCGAACTCGGTCTCGCTCGATCCCACCGGCTTCGAACAACTTGCCTTTTGGATCACAGCGCTGGCGCCGCTCCTTTTGCTTGGCGGCATCATCGGCGCTTATCTCGAGTTCAAAATTCCTGGAGCAAGTTTGCCTGGAATCATTTCGGCGATTTGTTTTGCGCTCTTTTTCCTCGGCCACTATTTCGCCGGCCTGGCCGGATGGGAAGTCGTTGGGCTTTTTGTTTTGGGAATGGCGCTGGTCATCATCGAAATTTTGTTCTTTGCCCATTCCACCATCGTCTTTGGCGTGGTTGGCGTTTTCCTGATTCTGGCCTCGTTACTCTGGGCAATGATTGATCGTTATCCGGGCGAAACATTTTTGCCGACTGGCCGCATGCTGGCGATGCCGCTGCTGAATCTTTTTCTGGCGATTGCGGCGGCCGCGATCGTAATTGTCTTGCTGGCTCGTTACCTGCCGCGCACAAGCATTTATCGACGCTTTGCCCTGATCACTTCGAATCCGCCCGGTCCGTCCCTGGCAGGTGCGCCGCGTGAATTTGCCACTACCCTGGCCCTCTCGCCGGGGATGCAAGGCGTCTCATTGTCGATCTTGCGCCCGAGTGGCAAGGCGCGATTCGCCGATCACATTGTCGATGTTGTCACGCAGGGAGAATTTGTTGCGCCGGACACGGCGATCACAGTCGTTCAAACCGACGGTATGCGTGTAATCGTGAGAGCGAGCGCTTCGTAATGTTCGGCATTCATCACTTTGGATTGTTCCTCGGAGCCGGCATCCTGGCTCAGTCTTATCTCGGCCGCGAGACCTAACCGCCCGACACCACGCGAATAAATTCAACCTGATCGCCTTCGGTCAGCGCTCGTCGCCGCCATTCATGTCGATGCAAAGCGAGTCCGTTGTGTTCGATCAAGATCGTCTGCGGCGCTAATTGGAAGCGCTGCACCAGTTCCGCGATTGTTTCAGCGCCGCGTGCGTCGGCTTTTTGCCCGTTGAGCGAGATTGTCATACGGCCGACAACGCCTGGTCCCAATCCTTCCAGACTGGTTCGAAGCCGCGGCGGCGCAATACATTCGCGACTTCAGCAGGCGGGCGCTCATCGCTGATCTCAAATTGTCCGGTCGCGAGTTGATCTTCTCCGCCTTGAAAATCGGGGGCAACGATTCGACCGCGCACTGTCCGATGCAAATGTTCACTGCCCTGCCCCGTGTAGCCGCCAGGTTCGGTATGACTGCCGGCGCTCATCATTGTTACGCCCAAGGAGACGAGGGCATCACGTAAGATCGCGCTTTCGCGCGTGCTCAGGACAATACCGACTTGGGGAAAGGTAATGCGCAAGGCGCAAACCAATTGTGCCAGTTCACGATCGGACATGGAAAAGCGCGGCCGAAATCCGCCTACGGCCGGACGCAGCCTGGGCAGGCTCACATTAATCTGCGCCTGCCAGCAGTGTTTGAACAAGTATTCCAGGTGCGCGGCGAGCGCGATGGCTTCATCCTGCCAGCGCCATAAGCCAAATAACGCACCGATACCGATGCGGCGAAAACCGGCTTGGTAGCCGCGCTCGGGACAATCGAGCCGAAAATTGAAATCGCGCTTTGGTCCGGCGGTGTGGAGTTCGGCATAGACACTGCGATTGTAGGTTTCCTGATAAACGACGAGCCCTTCCGCACCAGCATCGACAATCGGAATGTAGTCCTTTGTTTCCATCGGCCCTACCTCGATCGCAATCGAAGAAAAATCCGCGGCCAAAGCGCGGACACAATCACTCAGATAATCGCGGC
>QHRC01000086.1:0-16538 GCA_003219995.1 Verrucomicrobiota bacterium | reverse complement strand
AGCAGAATTTGGCGAAAACCTGCCTGCGAAAGATGACGCGCTTCCACGCCGACTTCATCGGGACTGAGCGTCACCCGCAGAATCGGATTATCACGCGAAAAACCGCAGTAGCGGCAATTGTTAACGCATTCGTTGGAAAGATAAAGCGGTGCGAAGAGGCGCATTGTGCGGCCGAAATTCTGCAGGGTGAGCGCGCGAGACGCTTGCGCCATAGCTTCCAATTCCTGGTTGGACTTGGGAGCAATTAAATGTTCGAAGCGGCGGACGAGCTCCGATTTCTTGAGGGCCAAGTTATCTACAGTTTCGACGAACGACATGGCATAATTTCATCCGCGTGTACCGATTCGCAAACGTCAATCGCCTGTGAAAAAAACAAACGGCGGCGTCCGGTCCACCGGACGCCGCCGTCGCAAATGCGATTGTCGATCTTTAGAACGCGAAATTAATCCCGCTGCGCACCATGCCGAAGTTGTTATTTGGACCGTCAACAAAGTTCCAGCTGAAATCATTAATCCAGCCAATGTGCGGCGTGAAGCGGATTTCGAGGCCACCACCGACTTGGCCGATTGCCTCCGTCCTGGTACTGTCGTTGACGAAATCATCGTCAGATTCATCAAAGCTTCTCCGTTCGCCGCCGCCGAAGATCGCGCCGCCTCCGCCAAAAATATAGGGTGAAAAGCGCGAGCAGTGGAATGGATAACGCAAGGTGAGGGTGCCTAAGACGGCACCAACGGCGCGATGCTCGTTCCCACTATTAGGAAACGTAATCGGATCGCCGTCATTATCTCTAATAAACCCACGTCTGGCGTCCACGGCCCACCCTTCAATACCAATACCGAAGTAACGGTGGAAAAAATATTTGGCATCCACACCGCCGCCCCAAGCGTGGTCGCCATCGAGGTAGCGGTCATCTCGCGCATCGTTCCCCGTAAAGGCGTAAGTTCCCCAAAGACTGATGTTAAGTTCCCTGTCCGCGTACCATTCCGGACAAGGCGGAGGAGCCACTTGCTTCATCTCTTTTCCGGAATAGGTCTCAGTACCGGCAAACGCGACCGGCGCGATCGCCCCGATGGCCAATAGGCCCAATATGAATTTTTTCATCTATTTCTCCTTTCGGTTAAGTCTATCGAGTCTTCCCCACTTGTCCGGGTTTTACCCGAAAAAACTCAAATGGCAAGCAAGAGTTTCAAATTTTTTCGCAACCGCAATCAAGGCTTCAATTCCGCCCCGGTGGTAGCGTCAGTAATCGTGAACCTTTCGTGATGGTAAGCAGGGTCTCCTCGAAATACGAGCCGCCCCGCGTAACGCCGCTCCAACTCCACCAGCAATTCCTCGTCTTCCTCTTTCAATCGTTTCAGCACCTCGGGATTTAAAATGACGCGGATTTCGTGGATCGTATCCTGATATTTCCGCATCACCGTATTCAGGTTGCGGTGCAGCTCCACGCTTGTGGTCATCGAAGTTTTCACAACGCCGCGTCCGCCGCAGTAAGGGCAATTTTGATAGATGGTGTCGCTCAGACTTTCCTGGGCGCGCTGCCGCGTCATTTCCATTAGACCGAGAGAGGAAATGGGGACCACATGCGTCCTGGCCTTGTCGCGCTTCAGTCGCTCTTTCATCAGGTTGTAGACCATCTGCTGATCTTTACGGCTCTTCATGTCGATGAAATCGCCAATGATCAATCCGCCGATGTTGCGCAGTCTGAGTTGGCGCGCAATTTCATCAGCCGCTTCCAAGTTCGTCTGCAAAATGGTTTTCTCCACATCGCGGCCGCCTTTGTTGCGCCCTGTGTTTACGTCAATCGCGACGAGCGCCTCGGTTTCATCAATCACGATGTAGCCGCCGCATTTCAGCCACACTTGTCGATGAAACGCGTCGTCGATTTGCTTTTGCACGCCATAGGTTTCGAAAATCGGCATTGCGCCATCGTAAAAGTGAATTTGATTTCGGGCGCGCCGCGAAATCTGGCCGACCATTTCGCTCATCCGGTCCGTTGCCGCGCGATCGTCGCAAACCACTTCGTCGATTTCTTCGGTCAGGAAATCGCGCACCGTCCGCTCGACTAAATCAGGTTCTTCGAAAACACGACAAGGCGCGGGAAATTCCCTGACCTCCTGCTCGACTTTGGCCCATTGATCGAGAAGGAACCGCAAGTCACGGACGAAATATCTCGCACGCTGGCCCTCACCCACGGTCCGAATAATCACACCGATGCCTTCGGGAATATCGAGTTCGCGCAGAATTTTCCGGAGACGATCGCGTTCTTTCGACTCTTCGATTTTTCGGGAAATGCCGCTACGATCGCTGAATGGCATCAAGACCAGATAACGCCCAGCGAAACTGAGATTCGTTGTGACCCGCGGTCCTTTGGTCCCGATCGGTCCCTTGGTCACCTGCACGATCACCTCCGAACCCACCGGATAGATTCTGGGAATGTCTTTTGCCGTAATTCGCTTTCCCTGTTTTTTGGACGGCCGATCAATTTCTTCAATGCCGCTGTCGAGGGCGGCGGGAATGGCATCCCAGAAATGGAGAAAGGCGTTCTTCTCGAAGCCGATGTCGACGAACATCGCCTTTAACCCCATCTCGATGTTCTTGACCCTGCCCTTGTAAACGCTGCCGACGATGTTACGCGAAGTGCTGCGCTCGACGCTGTATTCTTCGAGTTGACCATTCTCGAGGAGCGCAACGCGCCGCTCGAGTTTTTCCACGCTCAGGACAATTTTGTTGCCGGTCTTGCGTGAAGGCAGACCTAAAATTTTTCTTACTTTGTCTATCATAAAGCTGACTAGGTTGAACGATCAGGCGCGGAAGCGCTGTGACGCTCTCGGGCAAAGGTTCTGATCGAGAGTTCATCGGGGTCCGACACGCCGGGCCGGTGGCGGAGTCGGTTGGGCCGCGGGCCGTTTCCCTCCGAAAAGCCGTTCAAAAAAGTTGCGACGCCGCGGCGGCTCTACGGGAATGGCGCGCGCCACCGGGGCGCGGCTTACTTTTCCCTGTGCGTCGGCTTCAGGTTCCACGTCGGGAGCGCCACCAGTACTTGCCATCTGCACATCCGCATTTTGCGATTCGTCGGCATTTTCTTCGTCGCCGCCTGCGACATTCCCGCCGGCGTAATTCACATCCTTGATCATTTGAAAGGGATTGGGCTTATGGGCCGGGGCTAGCCAGGCGACCGTCATATCGAAATTGCCTTCATCCATCGCCAGGGTGCGTTCCAAAATGCGGGTCGCAATTGGCCCGGCGACGCTACCGCCATGTTCGCCGCCCTGCACCATCACAGCGACGACGTACTTGGGGTTATCGAACGGAGCAAAACAGGCAAACCACGCAATCGTATCTTTGTGGCCGCGATCAGTGGCTTGGGCGGTGCCGGTTTTTCCCGCAACCTGCACATTTTTCAATCGCGCTCTCCCGCCCGTTCCCCCGTCTTCATTGACAACTTTCCAGAGTCCTTTGCGCACGAGATCGATTTGCTCGCGCGAAAGTTCGCTATGCAAATCGGATCGCACCCGCGGCGTCTGCGGCACTGCGATCTTGCCATGTTCATCCAGAACAGGAGAGCCGTCCTGATTTAAAACTTTATCAACCAACCGAGGATAGTAGCAGACGCCTCCGTTGGCGATGGTCACATAAGCCATCGCCAATTGCAGGGGCGAAACAAGATCGTAGCCCTGCCCGATCGACACGTTCGCAGTCTGGGCTTGTGACCATCTTTCTTGTGGATGATGCACCTGCATCCACTCCGGTCCGGGCAGGATACCAATTTGCTCGCCGGTCAGTTGAAGGCCTGATTCCTCGCCCAAGCCCATCATTTTCCCCGTCGCATCAATCAACTGGATGCTGGCGGCATTTCCGTACTGATAGAAAAATGAATCGCACGAGACCTTAATTGCATCCACCAGGCCGAGCGTGCCGTGGGTGTAATGTTTTTCTGCCACCCAGCACTTAAAGTAATGGTCGCCGTAACTAACGCCGCCGCTGCAATTGAAGTGCGCGTTCGACAGATTCTTGCGAAGACCGGCCAGAGCGGTCACGAGCTTAAACGTCGATCCTGGCGGAAGCGCGCTCACCGCACGGTTGACGAGCGGATCGGCTTCATCTTTTTGAAGCGCCTGCCAATCTTTTGCTTTGATGCTGGGAATAAATGTATTCGGATCGAACGACGGCACCGAGACCATCGCGAGAATGTTGCCATTGTTCGGATCGACTACCACGGCCGCAGCGCGACCGACCGCACGCAACGCTTCCTCAGCAATCGTCTGAATCCGCGAATCGAGGGTTAGGAAGACATTCGCCCCTTGCTTGGGTGGGTCTTCTCGCAAGACCCCGTCGATCGTCCCTTTCGCGTTGCGTCGCAGATAGCGCACCCCCGGCTTGCCGCGGAGAAATTCATCCATCGCCTTCTCGATGTTTGATTTTCCCTCCACGTCGCCCTGGTAAAAAGTGAATCTCTTCGCCTCTTCCTTGTTAATGTCATCAGGCGCTCCGACGTAACCGAGCAGATGCGCGGCCAGGGCGCCGTAAACGTAGGAACGCACCGGTTTGATCGCGATATCCACGCCAGGCAACCCAACATCGTGCTCGGAAAATTTTGCCATTGTTGGAAAATCGATGTCCTTGATGTAGGAAAACGGCACTTACTTCGGTGTCGTTGCGATAATGTCTCTGGAGCTGGCCGGCGTTGTAATCGCGCGCCAGATCGAGATCGTCCAGGCGTGGGACCACGCCGTCATTAACGATCTTGATGATGTCCGGCTCCTTCTGGTCTTTCGGCATCCCGTTGATGGTGGCGCGATACTCTGTGAGCGGCGGCACACCGAACCGTTCGCGATAGCCCTTCACCATTTCGGGCAAATAAAAATCAACCTCATAACTGGCGCGATTTTGCACGAGAGTTAGTCCGTTGCGGTCTTTGATCTCACCGCGCACGGATGGAATTCGCACCGTTGCTTGCGAGCTGCCGCGGATTTGCGCGGTCCATTCCGCGCCGTGCGCCACCTGGATCCACCAGAGCCGGAGTGCGAGTGCACCCATCCCCAGCAACATCAAGAGTCCGAGAAATTGAATCCGCAAACGCGGACTAAGGCGGCGACGGTTCATTCGAAGCGGTTCCCTTCAGGAAGATACGGATAGGCGGTGATCCGTCCCATCCATTGCAAAAGCCAGAAAATAATCGGGGCCATTAGCAT
The DNA here is from genome assembly GCA_003219995.1 of Verrucomicrobiota bacterium. Lineage (GTDB taxonomy): Bacteria > Verrucomicrobiota > Verrucomicrobiia > Chthoniobacterales > UBA10450 > UBA10450. Next base: position 11,346 of record QHRC01000086.1, on the reverse strand, counting down.
GGCGATCAAACCCGGTCCGCCAATCTGCCACCAGACTTCACGGGAGAAAAAGAGAGAGCCGCGCCGGAATGTGATCATTAAATATTGCGCCAGAATAATTGCTGAGGTGCAGATGCCGCTTAGAACGCAATGCACTTCCCAGCGACCCCGGATGAAGAGTGGCCTTAGGCCATGCATAATTCCCGCCATCACAGCGTAGAGCAGTATCGACCACCCCAGTGAAATTTCAACCCTCGCCCCAATTACCTGCACGGTGAGGGCATCGAGGAGGACGCCCGCGTACAACGCGAGCGCGAGCATGAGCGGAAATGGCAATGCCATCGCTCCGTAAAAAACAATCAACGGCACAATGTAAATGTGTGCGTTGTATAGCCATGGCAGCGCTGGAATGAAAAATTCCGCGATCTGCGCGATGAGAACGAGAGCCAGCAGAATAAAAAAGAAGATCATTTCCGGCCAGTCACGACAAAGACATCCTCCAGATGCGACAAATCGACCGTCGGGTTGAGCTGCGCCTGTCCATCTAGCTCGCGCACCCGAAAGCTCTTGACCACTCCGATCGGCAAGCCCGATGGAAAAACGCCACCCATCCCCGATGTGTAAGCTTTCTGCCCGGGCTTTAAATCCGCCTGCTTCGAGAGGAATTTAAGATCCAAAAATGGGGTCAAACCGCTGGTGACGCGTTCGCCTGACACTATGCCCTGTTCGCGCGTCCCTTCGACCGATGCCGCAACCTTACAATTTTCATCGGAAACCAAAAGAACCAGCGAGATGTTTGCGCCGACCGTAGTCGTTTTTCCTACCAGACCCTCATCCGTCACCACCGCCATGTCGCTGTCAATGCCATCCTCTTTTCCGCGGTTGATCGTCAACGTGTGCCACCATGTCGAAGAGTCGCGCGTCACAATTACGGCCGGCACGAGCTTGAAAACGGAACGCTCGCGATAATTAAGCGCGTGCCGCAAACGGTTCACCTCATGTTCGACGTCGCGCAAGCCCTGATTGGTCGCTCTCAACTCTCGATTCTCCACACGTAGCGCAGTATTCTCGCGTTCCAGAACTTCCAGCGACTTTAACCCGCTGCGCACTGACGTAATTTGCTTTTGCAATCCCGAGCCGCTGCTCAGAAATGGCGCGATCAATTGATAAATTCCAGCCTGGAATTTGCGCGTGCTGTCCGCGCCGAAGCTGAGAAAATATCCAAGGATGGCGCCGAAAATCAGCAATGCGATGATGCTCGTGCGACTCATCGACGTTGCCCCGAATCGTTTGTCGACCTTAGGACGGCACCGCGCCAGCCAGTGCGCTTATCTCTGCAATCTGAAATCTGCAAATCTGAAACCTAAAATGTTTATCGCCACTGGCGGTCCGCCGAAGCGACTTGACGCAAAAACTTAAGTTCATTGAGGCACTTGCCAGTTCCTTCCGCCACCGCACTGAGCGGATCTTCCGCAACATGGACAGGCAGACCTGTCTCTTCGCTCAAAAGCTTGTCGAAACCGCGGAGCAGCGCGCCCCCGCCCGCGAGCACAAGCCCGCGATCGACCAAGTCGGCTGAAAGCTCGGGCGGACAGCGCTCCAGAGTGATCCGCACCGAATCGACAATCGTCGAGATCGGTTCGAGCAACGCTTCACGCACCTCTTGCGAAGTGATCATTAGCGTCTTGGGCAAGCCGGCCACCAGATCGCGCCCTTTTACTTCCACGCTCGTCTCCTTCTCGCTCGGATAGGCCGAACCAATCTTGATCTTGATCTCCTCCGCCGTGCGCTCGCCGACCATTAAATTTACGCGCGCTTCATGTATTGCACGATCGCTTCATCCAGTTCATCGCCCGCCACGCGCACGCTGCGACTGAAAACAATTCCCGAAAGCGAAATTAACGCCACTTCGGTCGTCCCACCGCCGATGTCGATAATCATGTTGCCAGCCGGGTCCTGCACTGGCAGACCGACACCGATCGCCGCGGCCATCGGTTCTTCGATCAAATAGACTTCGCGCGCGCCGGCGTGCGTCGCACTTTCCCGCACCGCGCGCTTTTCCACTTCCGTGATCCCCGAGGGAACGGCGATTACCACGCGGGGCCGGGCCCGCACTCGACGGTTATGCACTTTCGAAATGAAATGGCGCAGCATCGCTTCGGTCACCTCGAAGTCCGCGATCACGCCGTCTTTCAACGGACGCACCGCCACGATGTTTGACGGGGTCCGGCCCAACATCCGCTTCGCTTCGTCGCCTACCGCCAGCACCTTGTTCGTGCCGGCCTGCACCGCCACGACCGATGGCTCGCGCAGCACGATCCCCTGATCTTTAACGTAAACGAGCGTGTTCGCGGTGCCAAGATCGATCCCGATGTCGCTCGATAACCAGCCGAAAAGTCCTTTGAACATGAAATTAAATTAGTCCCGCTCCAGTCTGTCGGAAGCGCCTTGGCTTCGATCTCTACAGCAAAGCTCGTGCTCGGAGCGCGATTTCGACCGGCTGAACCGCCGTAACATGAAACGGAGCCCCGTATCGTCAAGCTCTTAAATATAGAGCATTGAGCGTTGAACGTTGCGCGTTAAACGTTGAACCTTCTCTTCTTATGCAACGCATCATCGTCGCTCCTTCCATTCTCGCTGCCGATTTTTCAAAATTGGCTGATGAGGTCCGCGCCACCGAAAAAGCCGGCGCCGATTGGATTCACTGCGACATCATGGACGGCCATTTCGTCGACAACATTTCCTTCGGCCCGGCAATTGTCGATCTTGTCCGCAAGCATACCAAACTTCCCCTCGATGTGCACTTGATGATCGAACATCCCGATCATTATGTCCCACACTTCGTCGAGGCCGGCGCGAATTCGATCACGGTCCATGTAGAGCCGGAAGCAAAACACGATGTCGGGAAAACCTTAAGGCAAATTCGGGGAAGCGGCTGTCGCGCCGGTTTGTCTTTGAATCCAGCTACGCCGTTTGAGTCAGTCGATCCGTTCCTCGACAAGATCGACATCCTACTCGTTATGACCGTGCATCCCGGCTTTGGCGGTCAATCGTTCCGGACCGAGCAAATGGAAAAAGTGAAACGCGCTGCCAAATGGAACAAATCGCGCGAAGACAGGATCGACATTGAAGTCGACGGCGGCATCAACGCCCAGACCGCGCCATTGTCGATCGAAAATGGCGCCAATGTCCTCGTCGCCGGCACCTCCATTTTTCACACGAAGGATTATGCGGAAGCGATCCGCGAGTTGCGCGGATAGGGTACGCGATTGTCGATCTTAGCGTGATTCGGCCGCTTCCCCGGCCACCACCGGCTCGGCTTCTTCAGTCGTTTCCGCCATCACCTCGTCGGTTTGCGTGACGCGGACAACTTCTTCGATGGTCGTTCTGCCTTGCGCGACCCGGCGCCAGCCGTCCTGCCGAAGTGTCTCCATTCCTTCGGCAATGGCACATTGCTTGAGCTCGCTGCCGTCGCGCTTTTGCATGATCAGTTTTCTGAGCGGCTCGGTCACGACACAAATTTCATTTATCGCCGCGCGGCCCTGATAACCAGTCTGACGACAACTGTCGCATCCGCGTCCGCGACGAAACTTTGTGCCGAGCTCAGACGGAAAAGAAATCTCGGCCAAATATTCTGGGGGATATTCAACCATTTCGACGCACTCCAGACAAATTGTGCGCACGAGTCGTTGCGCGATGAAGGACTTCACGACCGAGGCGAGAAGGAACGGCTCGACATCCATGTCGAGCAAGCGGGTGATGCCGCCGACCGCGTCGTTCGTGTGGAGCGTGCTGAACACAAGATGGCCGGTCATGGCCGCGCGAATGGCAATGTCCGCCGTCTCGACGTCGCGAATCTCACCGACCATCACGACGTTCGGATCCTGTCGCAAAATGTGCCGCAGGCCTTTGGCAAAGGTCAGATCGATCTCTGGCTTGACGTCGATCTGCGAGACACCCGGCAACCGATATTCCACCGGTTCTTCGATCGTAATGATGCGCCGCTGCACCGAGTTGATGCTGGAGAGAAAACAATAAAGCGATGTCGATTTTCCGCAGCCGGTCGGGCCGGTAAGCAAAATGATTCCATTGGGTAGCGCAAGCAGATGGCGAATGACGCGCTCCTGTTTCTTGCTCAGATCGAGGCGCTCGAAACCGAACTGTTGCTCGCTCCGACTGAGCAGACGCAAGCTGATCGACTCACCGTTGACGGTGGGAATGGTGGAGACGCGCACATCGATCTCTTGATTATTGGCGTGCAAATTCATTCGCCCATCCTGCGGCAAACGCCGCTCGGCAATGTCCATATGCGCCATCACTTTCAAACGTGAGATGATGGCCGATTGCAGCAACCGTAGCTGCGGCGGCACGGCCACTTCATGCAAGATTCCGTCGATGCGATAACGAATACGCAGGTCGTTTTCGAGCGGTTCCACATGAATATCGGTAGCGCGCTCGATAATCGCCTCGCGAATGATCTGATTGACGAATTTGACCACCGAAGCCTCTGGATCGTCCGCGGTCAGATCGGTGCTGGTCTCGGCGTCCTGCAAAACTTCGAACGAGCGATTGGTTTTAAGAATCTCGTCGAACGTTTCGGCGCCGACGCCATAAAGAGTTTTCATCGCGCGCAGAAGCTGAGCCCGCGGCACCAGGACCCATTCGGCCGGCTTTTTCAAGAGCTGCGCCACGAGCTGGCGGCCGANNNNAGGTTGCGAGCACGACCGAATTTTCTTTCACTTCCACCGGGAGAATGTGATGCTGAAAAACAAAACGACTGGGCAGGATCGACAATGCTTCGCGATCGATCGTCTTCGGATCGATCGAGACAACCGGGACGCGGAAGAAATTCCCGATCGCGCCGAGAAAGCGTTGCTCGTCTACTTTCCCGGAATCAAGCACGTGACTCGTCCATGAACCGCCGTTGAGATTTGAGGCGAGCTGCATCGCCTCATCACGTGAAGGGACACCGCTTGCCAGCAAAAGATCGATGACTGACTGGCTCGTCGTCGCGCTCATGCTGCTAGTTTAGCCTAAATTACGGCAAACGCAGCACGCGCCGGACCGCAACGGTCAATGTACCGGTCACGCGCATGGAATAATGTTTTTGTAATCGCGCGATTGCCTCGCTCACGTCCGGTGAAAAGTTTCCGTCAATCGGGCCACAATAGTAGCCAAGTCGCCCAAGATCGCGTTGCAACGCACCGACGTAAGCTGGCTGCGCGGTGAGGTCACGTCCTGACTCGAGATAGTAGAGCGATCGGCAATGATAGCGCGGCGCAAAATCGGTCTCGTTCAACGTCGTCCGACTTTGATGCAGAAGGCCCCAATCGTCGCGTGGGGCCAATGAATCTGTGGCGTGAAAAAACGGCCGATCGAAGAATATATCACCAACATCGGCTTGGGCGACAAAGGCGGTCAACGCCATCGCGAGGGAAATCAAGATCGTGCTTTTCATCATTACTTGCTCCTTGTCGATTCTCTTCCAAAGGGAAGATCCGGCGCCGGCAATTGCTTTTCATCGCTTGCGCGCGGCGGACAATCCGGACAATCACCCTGATCGATTTCGGGACCAAAGTGAGTGTGGTCCTCGATCTTTTCGCGCAAACGGTGAAGCTCAAGATTTGTCTGAGTGACTTCCGGACACATCAAGATAATCAACTCACTACGCGTGTTACTAGTCGTAGTACTCCGAAAAACAGCGCCGATGTATGGAATGCGATCAAGAATGGGAATGCCTTTGACATTCTTTTGTTTACCGGTGGTGATCAATCCGCCCAAGACGATTGTCTGTCCACTTTGCGCAGAAACGCTTGTCCGTACATAACGCGTGGCGATGTTCGGAATTAAATTTCCGTTTACATTGGTAGAGCCAGCGAGGCTGTCGAGTTTCTGCAAAATATCGAGCGAGACTTCTCTTTCCGAGTTGATCAACGGCACGACCTCGAGCTGCAACGCGACGCGTTTAAACTCAATGTTGGACGCTACCGCCGCCGTTCCGTTGACGGTCGTGGCGTTAACAACATTTGTCAGGGTATTAACGGGCACCGGAATCTCCGTCCCCGATGCAATGATCGCTTTCTTGTTGTTGCTCGTGAAAACGATCGGCCGATTGATCACACGGAACCGCCCGGTTGATTCGAGCACGTGAACGACCGAAGCAAGTGCACTGCCGGCGGCGAGATAGATATTCGCTCCGCTGGCTGCGTTTGTCGCAAGCTGCGTGAAACTGATCAGATTGCCCGGATCAAATACATTTCCGCCCGTCGTCGTAACGATGGGGCTTCGGCCGGGACTTGGATTGGGCGAAGTCATGGTAGTGCCGCCGCCGGGGAATGGAGGAATACCCGTAAAGTTTGTGGTACCCGCGATCTTTCTGTTCGCGCGCACGAAGTAATCGACGCCGAACTCTTCGTCGTCGCTTAAGGTCAACTCACCGATCACCGTGCTCAGAGCAACCTGCGGCGCTTTCACATCCATTTCATCGAGAATTTTTTGCACTTTCACGACCACCTCACGGTTGCCGAGTACGATGATCGTATTGGCACGCTGGTCGGCGATGATCTTGGCGTTACCGACAGTGACGGACTTCGGAGTCGTATCGACCGCCTGCGTCTGGAGCTCTTCCGAAATGTTGAGCGTGCCTCCTGAAGAAGTACTTGACGTGCTCGCTACTGTACCAGTCGCGGGATTAGCGGCCGTTGCCACGGTCGTGCGACGCGGTTGCGCTGGGCTACCACCGGGTGCCGCACCTTCTATTGCGCCTTGTGCAGCGGCGGTCCCCGGTTCGGTCAACGCTTGAACTAGCACCGGAAGCACGTCACTCGCAGAAATGTACCTCAACGGCCGCGTGACCGGCTTGGCGAATTCGACGTTCGCATCAAACTCCGCTACCAATTTACGGATGAATGGCATGTTGATCGGCCGCGTCACGACATGAATGCGGTTGGTCCGCACATCGGCCGTAAGTTTGATTTTGCCCACCACCACCGATTCCTCCGTCAGCGCAGCGAATGCGCTGACTTCACCTTCTTGCGGCGGTTGCGCCACGGGCGCAGGCACGCGCACGCCACGAATCCCGGTCGGACCGGAAGGCTGACCGCCTTTTTCGAAAATATCTTTCAGCAGATCGACGACTTTGCTTGCGTCAGCCCGCTCGAGCTTTATGAATTCGCTCACCACTTCCGCCGGTGGAATGTCAACCTGCTCGATGATGTGCGCGACACTCCGAATAGCGCTGGAATTTTCCGTGACCAGCAGGCTTGAAGATTTCGGTAATGCCAGGATCGATGTGTAGGCCGCTTGGGTCGACTGCAAGTATTGGGCAAGCACTTGCGCCAATTCCTGCGGATCGGCGTAGCGCAGTTTGAAAAGAAAGCTGATGACATGTTCGCCGGGCGGAATTTCCGCTAAGTCCGAAATAACCGGCACACCAGCGGCACGCGGATTTTTTGCGATGCCGATTACCTTTACGATGTCGTTGCCCGCCGGAACCAGAGAAAAGCCGTTCAGCAATAAATTCATCTCAATGATCTTGATTGCTTCTTCGCGCGGCACCGGCTTGCTGATGAAAATATTGACCTTGCCCTGGACCGTATTGTCCATGACGAGCTTTGTGCCTGTGAGCTGTTCGTAAAAATGCAGTACATCCTGAACATCGCTGTTAGGAAATTGCATGTTCGGAACCACATCGGGCGCACCCGGCGGAGCGCTCCGACCCGGAGCCGGCGCGGCCGCCGGCAATGCGGGAAGAGGCGTTGGCGCGCCGTGCGCGGCGTAAAGAGAACAAACAGCCGTGGCAGCGGCCGCCGTGGCTACGCAAAAAAATCTTGGCACGGTCGTATTTACTTGGTTCACAATACCACCGTTAATCCGCTTTGCCCACGAGAAACGAAGATCGCTGCGCCAAGCTTGGCAGGTGGGAAGGCGCGGGGTTAAAAAATGTCGATCTTGCGAAAGATTTCGTTGCTCATTTTGGCTGCGACTGTTTTTGGAGCGTCTGGCATTGCGGCAGCGGATCCGACCGCGGAAATCCGCGAGATCCTTCACGCACAGCAGCGAGCTTGGAATCGCGGCGACATCGAAGGATTTATGAATGGATACGCCCGCTCAAGATCGACAATCTTTCTTTCCGAAGATACCGTCACGCGTGGTTGGCAGACAGTCCGGGATCGTTACAAGAAAAAATACTCGGATCGCGACAAAATGGGCACGCTCACATTCTCTGACCTAGAAATCACTCTGCTCGCCCCAAACGCGGCGATCGTCATTGGGCATTGGCAACTCGAACGCAAGGTCGATAAGCCACACGGACGGTTTACCCTTGTCTTCCGGCACCTGAGGGAAGGTTGGCGGATCGTGCACGACCACACTTCGGCGGCTACGCCGCCAGAGTGATTCGTTAAAAGCGTTACAAGGTTAAAGCGGCCACTCTTTGTAACGTTTTTTAATCTTGTAACTTCTTTAGCAACTTCTCGTGAATGTTATCGAAACCGCCGTTGCTAAAAACAACCACCACATCCTTCGGTCGCAACATTGGAACGATTCGATCGACGATTGCATCTGCGTTCTCTTCGTAAAATGCCGGCCGCCCTGAATTCGCAATTGCGTCGACCACCGCCTCCGGTTTTAGTCGCTCCTCCTCGGGAATTTGCTCGAGCTTGGCTACTTGGGCGATGAAAACGCCATCCGCCAGTTGCAGCGCCTCCGGCAGTTGGCGCTGGAAAACGGCGCGTCGTGTTGTGTTCGAGCGCGGCTCGAAAATGGCCCAAAGGCGATGGCCGGCAAAGCGATGCCGCAAGGCCTGGAGCGTTTGCGCAATCGCCGTGGGATGATGTCCGAAGTCGTCGATCACTTTCACACCGCGCGCTTCACCGCGCACTTCCTGACGGCGCGCGATACCGGAAAAACTTTTTAGCGCATTGCCGATCTTCGCTTTGGGCACGTCGTAAAAGCGCGCCGCCGTCGCCGCCATCGCCGCGTTGCGCACGTTGAATTCGCCGACGAGCGCGATTTCAAAATTGTCGTCGCCAAGCTTGAAGCGTGAGCCGGTTGAGGAGTAAGCGACGTCACGAATGCGCTGTGCACAATTTTCCGAAAAGCCGACCTCGATCAGTTGGGCAAGACAATCTTTTGCCACCTCCACACAATTACGATCGTCGCCGTTGAGCACGACCATGCCGTTCTGCGGGACGATGTTGAGCAAACGCCGAAAACTTAGCTTGACCTCTTCGATATCGTCAAAAATATCTGCGTGATCGAACTCGATGTTGTTTACGATCAGCAGTTCCGGCAAGTAGTGGATGAACTTGGAACGCTTGTCGAAAAAAGCCGTGTCGTACTCGTCGCCTTCGATCACGAAATATTTTGAATGGTTGAGTCGCGCACCCTGACCAAGATTCTTCGGAATCCCGCCGATAAGATAACCTGGTTTGCGTCCGGCTTTTTCCATGATCCAGGCCAGCAACCCGGTGGTGGTCGTTTTTCCGTGCGTGCCAGTGACCACGAGATTGTGGCGGCCGCGGAGGAAATAATTTTTCAAAACTTCCGGGAGCGAGAGATAGAAAAGTTTCCGGTTCAGGACCGCTTCTACCTCCGGATTGCCGCGCTTCATCGCGTTGCCGACTACGACAACATCAACATCGGCCGGAATATTTTCCGCGCGATAGCCTTCCTTGAGGGAGATGCCTTTCTTTTCCAGAAAAATTGATATCGGCGGATAAACGTCTTCGTCGGACCCGGTCACACTGAAGCCACGCTCGCGCAATTCCGCCGCGACCGCACCCATCGCCGTCCCGGAGATGCCGAGAAAATGAAAATTTCGCGGCGCTTCTTTCACGCCGATTCTTTACGCTGCGTCGGCGAGTTTGGCTACTGAAAGGAAATTCATTTCACTTTTTCTCGAACACCTCGACGCCGTTCCACGCCTCGTCCGGCGGTGTCCGTTCATACTCGAGGACGCGCTCGAGGTATATCTTGGCCAGCCTGTCGTCTGGATAAAATTCGAGGAAGCGGGAAAATAAGATCTTCGCCTCCGAGAATTCGCGCTCGCGGAATTTCCGGATTCCTTCTTCGTAAACGTCGAGCCATTTCAAAAACTCAGGATCGATATCTTCGTTGCGCGCCGCGATCAGCGTGCACACATTGACCGGTTCGGTTTTCCCTTTGACCTGCGCGCGTGCCACCGTGCGCAGATGAAAAGCGTCCCGCACTAAATCACACACAGCTTCTCCGAGCAGAATATCAACGCCGTAAATCCGGGTCAGGGCTTCAAGACGCGATGCGAGATTAACCGCATCGCCAATGACCGTCGGATCGAGCCGTTCATGCGGTTCGTAGGATCCAATGTTGCCGACAACCGCGTCGCCATGATTGATACCCACACCGAAGCCGAGCTCGGTCATCCCCCGCGACCGCCAGTTTTCATTTAATGTTACCAGCTCGCCTCGCATCGCCAGTGCAGTGCGCACGGCCGCTTTCGCATCTTCGACTACTCCGCGGCTGCTCACATTTCCCCAGACCGCCATGATGGCGTCGCCGATAAATTTATCGAGCGTCCCGTCGTTCTCGAAAACGCCCGCCACCATCCGGCTCAAATACTCATTGAGCTGTTTGACCAGCACGACCGGATCGGCACGCTCGGTCAGGCTCGTGAACCCGATGAGATCTGAAAAAAGTACGGTCACTGGTTTACGGGAACCGAGCATCGAACTGTAGTAGCCGCCCGGGTTATCGAGAATCTCCTTCACTAGATTTTTGGAGACGTATCGTTCGAGCGTGCGGCGCGTGCGCATTTTCTCGATGCGTTCCACGCCGCCAGTGTCGGGACGACGAGAATGAATAGGCCGGCGCGATCGTAGAGGATCCGTGCGACCCCAAGATACGCCGTGCAGATTGCAAACAACGCGATCAAACAAATGAGCGGCCGCCGCGCAAACGCGATCAGCGCCCATGCCAGGACGCCAGCGCCACCAATCAGTACGTAATCGACGAAAAGCGGCGTCGCTCGCAGAAACTCGTGGTCAAGCGCCGCCGCAATGGCGTGAAAGTGCAACGACGGCCCCGGTGTCTCCGGCCCCAGTGGTGTTGCGAAGACGTCGTGCGCTACCTGCGCGGATGATCCAACGATTACGACCTTGTTTTTGAAGAATGAACCGTCGGCATAGTTTGCGTGCCAGAATTTCGAATCGAAAATTTCATAGAGCGGCCGAGGGGGGAAAACATCAGGTGCACTGAAGCGTATCTGATGCGCTTGCAAATCGCGCGGCACATCTTGCCCGTGGCCAAGTTTTTCGAGGGCGCGGGCCGAAAGCGATTCATAGACCTCCTGGCTCGAATGCGCCGGCAAACCGGCAAGCTGCCGATCCG